>JBEHWO010000550.1:0-4273 GCA_040217695.1 Vulcanimicrobiota bacterium
ATCTTACTGACTATAAGGTTATCTTTCTCTTTTTCGTAAGTTTCATACCGTCTCTTCTGAATGCTTACTATATCTATGTTTTTCATGATATTTACTCCTTTCTTATGCTTCAATAACAATCCTGACATTATGTCGATAAGCCTGTAGCTGCCCTCTGTAGTACCAGTATGTGCAGTTTTTCGTATCTCCACGCCGTTCAAAATCTGCTACAATCTGCCTGATTCGGAATATATAAGCGCTCATACTTGCTCCGATTTTCCTCTTGATGCATTCATCTGCTCTCATCTTCTTGAGCTTCTGAGCTTCTTTCCATACGGCAATCTTATGAAGGCAATGCTTTTCGTCTTTCCCCTGTTCACAGGAACAATAAACAGTTGCATTGATTTTGCTGACAGTGAAACAGAGATTTGCAGACAGATTTTCTACCAGGTAATGATTTTTTACTTTCCTGACGACAAGAGTATCATCTGGATTGATACATACCGGTAAATCAGGTGCATTGGGTATTGGCTCCACTGGTTGAATAAATGTTGTCTTAAGCTGATCTATGATTTCTTTGATAGCTTGCATGTTTAAATCATCTCCTGTACATAAAAATAGGCCTGGAAATCCATCCAGGCCGTGATAATAAGTATTCTGTTATTCATCTTCATCTTCATCCAGTTCGCTTGGACCAAAGGGACACTCGAAAACATATTCTGAGTGCATTCCCTGGCATATAGGGCAATACCAATAATTCATGAGGGGTTCATCTCCTTTCATTGGAATGCATAAGATTGATGTGGCTAATCTGTATGTCATATGAGGATTTATAGAGTGATCAGGGGTATGATTTCTGTATCATTTGCATTTGAGTAAACATAAGCAGTAATTTTCCCGTTGCTGCTTGCAATTATATTGATAGAGGCAGAACTGCCCGGGAAACTTATAGAAATACAATCCGGCTCAGTCTCTACAACAGCTTCAATTTCATTCTTCCCGTCTGTAATACTGGTTTGAATAACCATGTCATTTACACCTCCTGTCATTGGTTTTGATAATATGTCTATGGCACCTGGAGCTCTTCTATAGCCATAACTTCTTCATTATAGTCACACTCGATACAGACAAACCATATCCCATCTTCGGCCAGGTATAAAATTGTTCCGCATAATGGACAAAACATAACGCTTCTCCTTTCATAATAAGATTTTGTTCTTATAGGTTTTACTCACCGTCATATGTATCCATGCATTGCATCTCCATAGATGCTGCACAGATAAGGCATATTCCATGGGAATCTGGTGTGAAGCCTGGAATATCTTCTATCCTTATTCCATTTACGATAAGGCTCCGGCACCAGGCACACTGATGCACCACTTGCTGTCCTAAAGTAGTAGGCATAGATAAAGTCCCCCTTTCTAAATAGATAAAGCCCCGCCGAGTCATATATAGACCGGGTAGGGCTCGTTCAAAATAATATAATCTCTAATGTTTAGTCCTATTCCCTGTAGTTGTAGGTAGTAAAAATAGACCCTTACTGGGCCCATTTATAAAGCCGTCAAGTGATTATAAATAACGGACTTAGTTGTATTTACTTGACGGATATTTTGTTCGTGTAGCAATGGAACAGAAGCATTGTCAGTTCACGCTCTACTGAGCTAATATAAAACCCTATATATTCTTTATTGGCTGAAGATTATTGTAATATCAGGTGAGTTTGCGTTTAAGACTGATATTGTTAATTGTTGTAAATAATATTATTAATTTGAAGGATTCTATAGTATATGTATCTAAATTAAAATAAAGAATAATTAATACATGGAGGTATCTTGATGAATGTTTTTGAATTAAAAAACAATTTAACCGCCGATTATTGTTCTTATATAAAAAATACAAAGGTATAGTGAAAATAATATTTTATTTACAAGGGGAGAGCATAATTTTGAGAAAAGTTTACAGAGTCCTCGATCTATTTGCTGGAATAGGTGGACTTTCATATGGTTTTGAGATTTTTAAGGAAGAAGGTAGGTCTGTATTTGAAACTATATGCGCTGTTGATGTGGACAGGTATGCCTGCGAAACATTACGCAAAAATCTCGAATATAGAGGTGAAAATCCTGATATTGTTCTGCAGGCTGATCTTACAGACCCTGAAACTCATGATTTGATTATAAAAAAATGTGATGGTAGAGTAGATATTATTATAGGAGGTCCTCCCTGCCAATCCTATTCATCAATAGGAACTAGAAGTGCTCCTCAGAAAATTCGAAACAAATTTATTAATGATCCAAGAGACCGACTGTACCTTGAATATATAAGGCTGATTAAGGAGTTAAGACCATATTTTATAGTTTTTGAAAATGTAATGGGTGTACTTACTAAAAGAGATCCTGATGGTAAAAAATATATAGATTTAATAGTTGAATCTATACAGAGCTGTGGTTACAGCACAGCTTTTAACGATGAATATAGATCCAATTATAAGATTTTAAATGCCGCAGATTATGGTGTTCCCCAAGAAAGACAGAGGGTTTTTATCATTGCCAATAGACTCAATATTCTGAACCGTGTTCCTGCTGGAACACATTCAAAAGATGGTAACCTGCCGGGTACATTACCTTATGTAACTCTGCGTCATGCTATCGGAGATTTACCTTTTATTCAGGCACCTTGTACAATGTGGGGTATACCTAAAGAGAAACATGAAGAATTTAAACTTAAAAATTTAAATAAAAAGCTGGGTAAGGATGAAGATAAATATCATATTGGTATGGAAGAATTTAAAAAATATTGTGATCTTTTAGATGAACAGGGCAAAAAGTTTCTTGATTTTATTAAACCGGAAAAAGAAATTAAGTTAACCGGTCATATAGCACGCGGCCAGCAGTATTCAGATATAGAATTATTTAAAAAAATGCAGGAAGGCACAACTTCTAAAGACATTTTTAAGAATGATAAATACAAAAAACTCAGGGCATTTATTAAATATGATATGAAAAGTTTCAAAGATAAATACAGAAAACATTCCTGGAATTTTCCATGTAAAACTGTTTTTGCTCATATGGAGAAAGATGGCAACAGATTTATTCATCCTGATAGCAAACAGGCAAGAACGTTTACTGTACGTGAAGCTGCCAGAATTCAGTCTTTCCCTGATGATTTTATTTTTGCTGCACCTGGAACTGTTCGTTATAAATATATCGGTAATGCAGTTCCACCTCTAGTAGGAAAAGCTATAGCGGAAGCTATATATAAAACTCTTTCATCTTTAAATAAAAATGAAAATATTGGAACTGGATGATATTTATGAATTTTATTGAAGAACTGACGCCATACATAATTAATTTTTATTATAAATCCGGTCGTAAATTTCCTTGGAGAGATTATAGAACTCCCTATAGTGTTTATCTGTCAGAAATTCTTTTACAACGTACACAGGCCAGGCAGGTTGTGCCGGTTTTTAATTTGCTGATAGAAAATTATCCTGATGTATTTTCTCTTTACAATGATTTTATGGTAGCAAGTAATGTTATGAAATCATTGGGTCGTTTCTGTAGATATGAAGTTTGTAAACATGGGTTGCACTACGTGATCGAAAAATTCAATGGCAATATACCTGAAGATAAAGATAGTTTACTTTCTATTCCTTCTATTGGAACATATATAGCTGCTGCAATAAGGATATTCGGCTATGGATTACACGATACGATTATTGATACAAATGTTGTAAGGGTTCTCGGGCGTTTGTATGGATTACAGATCACAGGGGAAATCCGTAGAAAAAAGTATTTTATAGAACTTGCAGAAAAACAAAGTTGTTGTAAGGATATTGTAGCATATTCTTACGGTATACTTGATTTTGCATTTTTGATATGCTGCTCTAAAAAACCTTTGTGTGACCAGTGTAATTTTAGATTAATTTGTAAATATTATCAAAAAACTATTCATAGTAAAAAGTTAAATTGAAATTAAGTTTAAAGTTGTTGTTTCCCAGAATGGTTTTTAATAAAGCTGATGTGAAATATTTTTAAAATAATATACTAAGGGGATGTTAGTAAAATATTAAAAATTATGCAAAAGCATAATAATTAAGTAGAGTAATAGGAAAATAGGTAGTAATAGAAGAGTATATCAGTATTAAAAGTAAGAAAGGAAATGCTTGTATATTATAAATACATCTGCCTGTTCTGTTAGCAAAAAATATGTTATAAAGGGAGGAAAAAATATGCCTGAGACAAAGTTTCTGCATTATATCAATAAGGCTTATCCATTTCTTCAGAAAATATATGTC
>JBEHWO010000551.1:0-4270 GCA_040217695.1 Vulcanimicrobiota bacterium
ACAGAATATTCAGAGTGAAAAAAACGAAATCTATTTATCTTATTTTACTCAACTTATTCATGATATCAGATATATTCTTATCCGCTCTTTTTATTTTTTCATCCATATCTTTCATTAACTCATTATAACTTAAAGATTGCTCAACTTTAATTTTTGTATACATATTTCCCGAATAGGTTGCTGCTTCACTGTAAACAGTTATACTATCTACCAGTTCTTTATTTATATCTTTATACTCTTCAGGCGGAATAAAACTGTCCATTTCTCTTATCAATCCTTTGAATTTATCGCCATACCCCCATAATTCCATTGGTTGAGCCTGATTTATTAGTTGTTCTTCCTTTACATAGATCTTCTTAAGATTATTTTTAAAATCATGTACATATTGATTTTTTTTATTCACAATAGAAGTAATTTTTTCCCTGTATAGTTCTTTTGTAAGCTGTGGTTTCGTGAAGGAGAAGCTTGTTGTTCCGAGCAAAAGTTTTATTAAAAAAGGAAGGGACAGTAAAAAAACTGCCAGAACTATTACTTTCCAGTTTGTAACAAAGGTTGTAACCTTATTTACATTATTGGAGAGTTCTTTTTTCTTTTCTTCGGCAGTTTTTTCAACTGTTACATCTACATCAGGGAAAGCCCTGGAAAAAGCAAGTTTCAACTGTCTTTTAAGTTCCTGATCCTCTGTATGTTCAATTAAATTTTTAAAGGGCTCCAGTGCTCTCTGATCCCTGAATTCTCCGAGAGCCCATATAGCTTTAAGAACTATTCTTCTGTCACTGTCATGAAGAGACTCTATGACAGGTTCTATACTATCAGGATCTTTTAATATTCCGAGAGCCCCTATGGCTTTTTCCCTTACCATTACAGACGTATCTTTTTTGAGAGCTTCTATAATAGGTACAGTTTTATTAACATCAGGCAAAAGAAGTAAACTCTCTATAGCTCCTGCTCTTCTATATTCGTCTCTGTCTTCGGAGATTATTTTCAGAAGAACGTTAAAAGCCAGATCTTTTTTAGGCCCTGTAAGTTCCTTTTTTGCTCCGTCACGGATACCAAACATGGGAGATTTTAATTTTTCAACAAGTGAAAGTATTTCTATTATTTCTTTATCTCCTATATCCATTAAAAATCCTCCTTTCAAACCCTTAATTTACCGGGTATGTAAGAACAAAATGGCTCTTCACCCATATAATCTCCATATTCTCCATAGGCTCTGGCACGACACCCCATGCAGATATGTCTGAATTCACAGACAAGACATTTACCTTTGAGGTTATCAGGGTCTCTGAGTTCCCTGAATATTTCTGCGTTCTCCCATAGGTCCTCTATGTTTTTCTCTCTTATATTTCCTGCACTTACGGGAAGATAGCCACATGGTCTTATATCTCCCGTAGAAGATATAAAAAGAATGCCGTTTCCTGCAAGACAGCCTTTAGTCATAGCCGACATACCATGTCCTCCGTGACCTCTTTTCATTATATTTTTTCCTCTCTGAGCCATTATGCGAAAATAATGAGGTGCACAGGTAGCTTTCAATTGAATGGGAGAAGATTCCGACTCCTCATAAAACCAGTTGAGAATATGTTCATATTCGTCAGGTGTTATCTGCTGGTCTTTTGAAAGTTCAACGCCACATCCGACAGGAACAAGGAGGAATATATGAAGAGCATCTGCTCCCAGATTTACAGCCATCTTTAAAATATCCGGTATTTCTTTGAAATTATGCTTCGTTATTGTACTGTTAAGCTGTATACTCATACCACGTTTTTTCAGATTATTAAATCCCTTCATAGTATCCTGAAAAGAGCCGGTAATGCCTCTGAAACCATCATGAGTCTCAGGAGAGGCACCATCTATGCTTATACTTACCCTTCTTACTCCCGATGATACAATTTTATCTGCCATAGTTTCATCTATCAGAGTACCGTTTGTAGCAAGAGCGACAGGAAAGTTCTTCTTTACTCCATAATCTATTATGTCAAATATATCATTTCTGTAAAGAGGTTCTCCTCCGGTAAGAACCAGTATTGGCTTACCGAAGACTGTCAGTTCGTCGATTACCTTTTTTATTTCTTCTTCTGTTAATTCCCCGGGCATAGGAGAAGAACTCACAGAAGCACGGCAATGAATACAGCGAAGATTACATCTCTGTGTCAGTTCCCAGAAGATAAGTGCCGGTAGAATTTTCTTATGTGAATTATTTATATAAAAAACCTCCTTTTTTTCAGTGAGCAGTTACCGGTCAGGAGCTGTCAGGAAATAACTACATCCCTGCCTCTTTCGTAGCAAGGACAGCTATCTGAAGGCTGGTCAGGCCGTCTTCTAATTTAATTCTGAGGGAGTGTCCCGGTTCTTCAATTGCTTTGATAAGATCAGCCATTACAGCGCAGACACAATTAGAATAAACCTCGCTTTTTTGAAGACCTATATAAAAAGTTCCTGAAATCATTTCTTCCACATAATATTCCACACCGCTGCAATAGATTTTATTTGTTTTCACAGGTATGGAACTCTGAATTTTAAACCCCGGCAACAGTGAAAGTTTCTCTTTCGTTTCTTTATTTACAAGAGCGCTTATCTTTCCCCATAGAGGAAGCCATCCTTCTATATGTATTCTGGCAAGATCAAAGGCAAACAGGATTGTTGTAATCTCAAAAAAATCAGGGCAAGCAAAAGAATGATAATGAGTGGCAATAAGCCCCCTGTCATAAAGAACATCTCCCATAACCTGATCTTCCTGTTTTTCATTTCTGTAAAAAGACATACCATGAACAGAAGTGAATTTTTGATCTGTAAGACTGTTTACCAGATCTATAAAATGAACGCCATGCTCTATAAGAATACCGCCTGATATATTACTGTTCCAGAACCAGTGGTCACATGGAAGAGAGCTGTCCTGGGCATAATTTTCCACATTTACCCTTCTCAGGTTTCCAAGAAAACCTCCATGACTTAATGCCCCGAGGGCTTCTACGACGGGGTTAAATCTCATTATATAATCAACTGTCGCACTTCTGCCTGTTTCGTTTCTCTTTTCTATAATCTTTCTGCCATCTTCCATTGTTATGGCAAGAGGTTTTTCTATTAATATATGCTTTCCCTTTTCCATAGCCTCACAGGCTATTTCAGCATGAGAAGACGGAGGCGTTACAATTGAAACTATATCTATATCATTATCATTTAACAAATCATGCCAGTCATTATAGAATCTTTCTATTTTATCACTTTTCAATGAAATATTCTGATCCGATACTGCAAGGACTTTTACATTTGAAAGTTTTTCCCAGGAAAAATGGAGAAATTTTCCGAAACCTCCGTAACCTATTATTCCTGCATTGTAAGTTTTCATATTCATCACCCCGTTATACAAATTCAGGAGGAGTCTGACATAATGAGGTGAGCATAAATAATACATATATGCTCTCGTAACGGGTAACGCGTGACGTGACAAAATCACAGATTATCCGGTATTATATTTAGTACAGTAAGAAAATAACTCTGTCAAATTACGGTTATTGTCCTCCCGTCACGCGTTACCCGTTACGATTGTAAACATTATATGGTTATTTTTTTACAACCTCTTACCTCTGTCACCACTAAGTACCGTAACAGATAAATTAGTAACCAAAATCTTATATATCGTGACGCGTAACGCGTTACGCGTTACGCGTCACGGGAGCAAAAACTTTATATAAGCACATGATACGTAATTTTTTGGATACTCTTTTACCTGGTGTGGTAATAAGAAACCAATAAAATCTCCTATTCAACTGCCCCGTATTTTTTAAGTAATTCCACCATATCACTCCCGCCTTTCTCACCTGCCAGTTTCAGAGGAGTAACATTGCTTTTATCTTTTATATTTACCTCTGCACCTTCAGTCACAAGAAGGTCAACAATGTCCATACGTCCGTACTGGATAGCATAAAAAATCGGAGTTCTAAGTGAATTATCTTTTAAATTAACATCAGAACCTTTAGATATAAGAAAGTCAACCACTTCTGCCCCTCCGTTCTGACAGGCCCAGAAAAGTGGAGTTTTACCGCTGTTATCTTTAATATCAATTTCGGCGCCTTTAGATAAAAGTAATTCAGCCACTTCTTTTCTGCAATTCTGACAGGACAGGTGGAAAGGAGTCTTTCCTTCACTGTCTCTGACTTTTATATCAGCACCTTTTGATAAAAGTAATTCCACTATTTCTCTGGCACCGTTCTGAGAAGAAAGATGAAGAGGAGTTTTGCCGGAATTGTCTCTCCAGTTTATCTCAGAA
>JBEHWO010000552.1:0-4270 GCA_040217695.1 Vulcanimicrobiota bacterium
GTTAAAAATGGAAACCTTAACTTTCATAATAAATAAAATTTATATCTGAAGTTCCTGTGCATGAAAGTAAGATATTAATTGATTTTCTTTTGTTTCTCTATAAGCTTTTTCTTTATGTGATATTTCACTGATTTCTTTACTTCCCGATCTGGAAAATTTCTTTTTTACTTCAAGTAATATCTCAAGTTCTGCATCAGAGAATACACTCAAATCAGTGATTTCTACACTTTTATATAATTCTCCGATATAATCACCAAAATCTTTATACTCTACTTCTAATTCGCCTGTTTTTACTAATAATTCAAGAATACTGCGATAATATTCCGGCACCGGCCCATAGGGCAGATGTTTATACCTCATACCGCTTATACTGTGAGTGTATTCTTTAAAATATTTAAAATCAGTAAAAAACAGTAATTTATTTAATTTCGTTATGTATATTCCATCATCTTTACAGAAAAACAATATAAGGTTTTTTATCTTATCTATACTAACTTCCTGAAACCCATTGAATTCATCAGGCTTACCGGATAATAAATTTTCTAAAAAACTAACAGGTAATTCTTTTTCTAAATTTAAAGTCTGCTCCATGTGCTGCAAATATTTATCTTTATTTTCCAGGTTATTTTTTTCTTTTATGAACTGATAAAATGTCTCAGGTCTTTCAAGTAATTTTAAAAGTTCATCATGGGATTTACTCTGGAGAGAACCATTTTCATAACGAGAAATAGTTACAGCTCCCCATCCGAAAATTTTAGCAAGTTCTCCCTGAGTAAAACCCATTCTTTTTCTTAATTCGTTTATCTTTTCCGGTTGTAACATCCCATGTCTGTTACGGTAAATACGGCAGGCTTCATCTAATTGATCATATTCTCCTTCATCGAAAAATTCCCAATCAGCTCCGCAATCTCTGCAAAGCCAGTATTTTGCCATTACCTGTATTTCTTCTCCTCTTATTTCTACTGTATCAGGTTTTTCAATATACTCAATATTTTCTCCATCACATTCAATACAAACCTGTGTAAATATATTTTTTACAGATAATTTTTCATTGCTCTCTCTTAACATTTTATCTCCTCCTTCCCAAAATTATTTATCAAATGGTAAATCCATATCGTATATTGCAGGATGAAAAGATATTATTTTTACAAAACTCAAACCTTTTTTATCCTGTAATTTTACTTTTATATAAATCTGTTCAGTATTTATTTTTTTACCAAAGATCCATACTTCTCCCTCAGAGGAATCTCTATCTCCTTCGGGGCCTTTATGATAATTTTTGTATGTAAGACTATTAAGTTCTTTTATAGCCGCTTTCTTTGAAAAAGTTACTTTTGTTTTATCCATTCTGCTAACGAAGACTATGTTTTTACTTACTATTGCCATATTTATATCCAATATAGCTTTCTTTACTTCATCTATAGAACTCATTCAACTAACCTTTCAACATTTTTATAACCTTCTTTCTATTATTATATCAAAAGATAATAATAAATACAATATTTATCAATTGATTAATAAAAAGTTATATTAAAATCTTAAGGTTACTGGCCTGAGAAACTGGTGGTTGAATTACATTGCAGTTGGTTGCAGCTATGGTGGTCATGCCTCTATTTACATTTCTCCGATGAGGTATGTAAATCTAGAGAGGCCGGGGTATTAAAGAAAATTATGGATGTTGTTTTTATAAAACATTCTCCATAAATTCTCCATAAGTTCCCCATAAATTCCCCATAAAAATTAAAATATTATAAGCTCTTTACAGGTAATTTTTTAATGGACTCGTAGAAAAACTCCTTAAATTATTTGCATAAATATAAGCATGCGCATATTTTATACGCATTGCGCATATCTTTATACGCATTGCGTATATCTTTATAAGCATTGCGCATATTTATGCATACACAATATAAATCCGAATATATTTTTTAATCTTTTGCAATTTATTTGCATTCTTCGCATTTAACTATGGAAACTTTTCCCGGCAAGGGCCCATTCCTTAAGATTACGGCAATATCATCAGGATAAAATTCTGGCTGATCATATCCGAAGGTTATCATTAAGTCGCCACCGGTTATCTTTTCCATGACAACTGGTTCTGACAGTAATTCATCATCCAGATAAGATGCCAGTTTCTTTTTTATATTATCTTCAGTAATCTTTGCAAAAGCTTCAGAACTATCTTTGGAAAGAGATATCTTCAATTCCGGGGAAAGTTCTGTTTTTGTATTAAAATAGGAATATTCTACATTCAGACATGTCTTAAGTCCAGCCTGATCCTTCACATAAAGTATACCCTCTTTTGATAAGATATACTTTACTCGGTCCGATGTCAGATTTGTACTGACTACAAAATTCACAATATCCTTATCTATTTTCAGTTCTGTAATAGTCCCTATTTCACTCATTCTTCTCTCAATCAGAGAGAGTAAATCCATAAATCCTTCTTTTTCCCAGGGGAGCAGTTTGACCTCCAATGAAAAATTATGGATTTTTAAAGTATCGGCAGATAATACCTTTACCGGGCAAATGGCTAATATGAAAATTATAATAGAAAGGATTACTGAACGATATAACATATTTTTTCTCCTTCTTAATGTTAGATAAATTTTTTTACTTATTTACTTAAAAGATATACGCAGTTCTTTCACAAAATCTCTTGCTGGTTTCTCAAATTCATTTAATTATTTCATCTAATTTTTTAGTTTCAACAAAAATAAAATGTTTAATATTTTCTGTGATAACTATTCCATTTACCTGAAGAGTTTGAGCAGTCAGGATTATATCACAGTCTAATTCTTTAGGGTCAGACGTTGGTTTCCCTTGTTTTCTGGCCATTGCCCATAATTCAGCTGCTTTTAACATAACATCTGTGGTAATAGGAAGATAGGTTAACGCTTCTTTTAATTCATTTAATCTTTCAACTGCCTTAGAAATATCTTTATGAAGTAAACCTCTTCTTACTTCGTAATCTGATATTTCCGGGATTATAAACTCTATTTCTTTTTCAAGTAAGTTGGTAAATCTCAAAGCAATATCTTTATTCTTCTTTGGATAAACAATTTTACCTAAAACATTAGCGTCCAATAGGAGAGGTTTATTCATTTTTATTTTTTATCTCTTTCTTCTAATATTTCTTTAACTAATGGCCAGGTTTGTTCCTCAAAATCAGAACTATCATTTAGCCATTCAGTAACTAATTTTATGGCTTCTTTATTTTTCTGTTCTAAAGTTATAGTTTCTTGTAATGATGAAGTATTTACAATTGCTTTTATAATTTCTTCATTTTTTTTCTCTTCTTCTTTATTTGTTTGATTTATCGTTATAGTTTCTTGTGTTATTAAAGTATTCATAACTTATCACCTACCTTTCTATGCTTAGACTGTAACCTCTGATGATGAGTTTTGAGTAAATTTTTTCTTCATTTCTCTTTGAATAACGATTTTTTTCTTTATGTGCTTATGTACTGCATCGAGGGAACAGTTATATTTTTTAGCTATAGTATGTATGCCGTAACCTTCTTTATAAAGGGTTTCCCATTCCTCATAATACTGGGAATATTTAGTTTTACGTGGTGTACCTGCTTTATCAAGAAGATCAAATACTGCCTGTTTACTTACTTTGAAATAATCAGCTATTTCCTGGTAAGTGTGCCCTTCTTCTCTTAACTTCCTACAAATTTCTAAATCTAATTTTTTCATAACTTAAAATCCTTTTACTACATTTTCTTTTAGTATATCATTTAATCATCTGCTTAGTCAAGCTGAATTTTTTAATTAAAGATTATAGGAATTTTCATTTTTTATGGCGTAAAATCAATCTTTGAAGAGAACTCATTTGATGTAGTTAATCTAAATAATTTAATGACATAAAAATTAAAAAGCATTTTTTTTATTATTTTTTACATGCTTTAAAGCCTGATGAATACTATGTTTTATTGCTATATCTTTTTATAAAAACTTGACAAAGCGGATGATATTTGATAATATATAGTTACAGGGAAAAAGAATGGGAGGGAAAAGCGGGGCACACGGGGCGGGTAGGTGCTACCTGAACCAGTCTGAAAGCAGGAAGGTGGGGCAGGCTGGAAGTAAGCAGGCTCACGGTGTAACGAAAAACGGGAAGGAATAATTACAGAAAGGAGTGTTATAAATGTGTATGGGAATTGAATATTATATACCGGATAATGACGATGAAGAAAAGCCGGTTGAAACAAAGGAAATCAATTTTGAAGACATACCATTTTAGGTTAAATGATGAAGGGGAGCAG
>JBEHWO010000553.1:0-4233 GCA_040217695.1 Vulcanimicrobiota bacterium
ATGGTTTGAAAAAAAAATAGAAGTAATATTATTAAATAAATCGCAGGTAAAAAATATAGACTTTGATATAATCCTCCCTGAAATATCAGATTATGAAGTAAGGAGAGGTTTACTTCATAAAGATATACTTAAAGCTGTTTATAGATTAGATGAACTTAAAGAATATATAACCTATCTTCCTATTACCACAGAAGTTATGTTGAAAGCCGCTGAATTATGGGCGATGGCAAGAAAACAGGGTATTCCTTCCTCTGATCCAAAGGAGTTAGACTGTGATATTATATTGTCTGCCCAGTGTTTGAGTATAAAAGGCATAGTTATCACTGAAAATGTTAAACATTTCCATTTTGTTGATGTTATAAGCTATAAAGATATATAATTATTTTTTGAACATTATTAAGTCAGATTGGCAGGAATTTTGATAAATAAAGTTGCTGATTGATAAGAATTTTGATTTATGTTAATTGACCTGAATAGATATAATCACTTACGTGAAAACATAGGAATAAAGCTTTCAAATAGGCGTTAGAGAGCCTCGCAGGCTATAAATAGTGAACTGCTACTGGCAAAATGGGAAATCGGGAGAGATATGGTTCCGGTTTTAGCAGAAGGTTTTATCTGGTCTATCCAATTTGGCAGACACTGTCTGCCAAATTAACATGGAGTCATTATGTTGAACTCCTCTGCCGGATAAAAAGGTGCTTGAACAAAAATTAAATATTCTTCTGTTTGAAACAAAAGATAAAAGTACAGGGGAACCAATCTTATGAAGAGAGAGGCTTTAACTGAAGGCTAAAGATATAAATGATTATAGGAGAGTTAAGTGCTGATAATGAAGGAGGCAAATGATGGCAAAAACTGAAGATCTTTTTAAAATACGTAAAACCCTTGATGAAATCTGTGAAGTTCCTGAGAAAATAATTTCTGTCTATTCCCTTGAAAAACACGTCTGGGCAGATTCTAATTCTGAAAGATCCAGAAAGTCCCGTGCCCCTGAATTACGCACAGTAGAAGAATTTCAGTTAGATCCTGTAAGACCATTTCTTACAGATATTCTTCGTAATATGGCTGCCCCCTATAAACGGGAGAAAAAAGATAACCCCATAGGACAGGGCTACTGGATACAGGCAGAATTCGGTTCAGGCAAATCCCATCTTCTCTGCCTTTTATCTGCACTGGCCCTGGGAAACAGAGATGCCTGGGAAATTATAAAATCAAAAGAAAATAAGGCAGGAAGAGGTAAGAGGGAATCTTTATATCAGTTCTGGGAAGAAGGTCTTCAGAGTAAAAATACTAAAAGCGGCGGTATCTTTGTTGTTGTAAAAACTCTTGTAGGAGCCGGAGGAGGAGTGGTAGGTCTTTCAGATAAAGGACAGAAACTGTCCGAATATATCCTCGATGCAGTAAAAGAACAGCTTCAGATAGAAAGAGGCAAAAATTTATCTCTATACCCGGCAGAACTGCTTGCAGATAGATTTATTAAAGAGGATTTACACAGATATAAAACAGATCTTAAGAAATTCTTAAAAGATCCCGGCTATTTCGATGAAGATGAATTTGAAGAAGCAGATGATTTTATAAAAGAAATTCAACTGAATAAATCACCGGAATATAAACGGAGCTGCGGTAATAAACTGTGGAGATTTTATACGGAATATCTCAAGGTGCAGCCTCATATAGAGGCGGAAACAGAAGATATTTTAGAGAATATGGTAGAAGTAATACTGTCGGAAGGTTACTGTGGTGTTCTTATAGTTCTTGACGAAGTATCCCTTTTTATGAAAAACAGGGATGAAAATCAGCGTATAGATGATGAAAAAACTCTTGTTGTTTTATCAAACCGCCTGGGGAAAATTCATAATTTACCTGTATGGACCGTATGTGCGGCACAACAGGCAATTGAAAGCAAGATGGGAGTTAAAAATATAATTGCCGATGACCGGCTGAAACTCGTACAATTACTTCAGGAAGATAAAGATTATTATGATATAGTTCTTTCCAGAGTAAGGGAAATTAAAGACACTACTGCTATCAGTAATTATTATATCCATTATAAGAGAGGGTTTAGCTGGCCAAATAGTATCGGCCAGACTGAATTTACCCACTTTTTCCCATTTCATAAACCTGCAGTGGAAGTACTTCGTGCCCTTACCTATGAACTGACTACAACAAGATCTGCCATTCATTTTATGCATCAGACTCTGAAACATCAGATTAAAAGTAAAGGCAATGAACTTATAAGACTCTGGGAATTATTTGATGAAGCAGTCCGTTATGAAGAGGACCCCAGCGGTGTTCATGCGGGACTTGTAGCAATAAAAACAAAAAAAGAACATGATTATAAGATTTATGAACTGTGTAAACGCCAGATTGACAGTTTAACAAAAGGTATTTTGAAATTTAATAGAGATAAAGCCATAAAAATACTTCAGACCCTCTTTCTCTATCATATAGCAAGAACCAGGCAGCAGGGTATTACACCTGAAGAAATAGCCAATTCCGTTCTGATAGAAAAAGATAGAGAAGCCAATCCTGAAGAAAATAACCAGCATTATGAAACAATAGCAGATAATCTGAAGAAAGAACTCCGTCAGATTGTTCAGACCTTTGATGAAGACCACAGATCCAGATATAGATTTGATCCTGTCTTTACAGGGATTGATCCCAGAGAGGAATTTCGCAGAGCCAGGGATGAAGCAGAAGGTGATGAAGTGATGAAAAATGAAGCCCTCTCCCATCTTATTGCCCTTAAAGAATGGCCTGTTCTTACGAGACATATGTCTTTTGACATGTCTTATGGAGTCTCTTCCATATTCTGTGATATTGCGCCGGTTAAAAATTTATGGGATGATATGTTTGGAAAACATGGGAATGAAACAATTGATATTATCTGGAACGGCAGGGCCATTTCCGGCCTTATTTCCATGAGGGATCTGTTACGTGCTGCAGTAGAACGTCTTATGCTTCCACCTATAGAGAGTGCAGAAACGGAAAGGGATTTTGCAGTCTTTATAAGTACAAAACCTCTTTCTGAAGATAATATCAATGAAATTCTTAAACTCTGTAAAGATCCCCGTATAATCCTGTGGACTCCGGCATCCCTTACAAAAACAGAGGAAGATTGCCTTATTGATTTTGCTGCCTGCCGCAAACTGGTTTCTACATGGCAGGGTAAAGACACTGAAGATGCTGTAGCTGTTATAAACTGGGTTTCTGAAAAACTTAAAACAGAACTGGGAAAAATGGCAAAAGTCGTTGATGGAACCTATGGCCGGGGGCGTATGGATGCATTGAATAATACCAATATGGATTTTCGTGTTGCAGGAGAACTGACCGGTATTCTTTCTCCCGTTGTTGACAGAGTGCTCACTTCTGTTTATTTATCAACTTCTATCAAGTTTGAACCGCCTTTTATATTCAGAAAAGAAGAAGGGGTAAAGGTAATAAACGGTATAGTTAAAACAGGTAATATACCGAAAGGAGCAAAACCCAACCAGAATATAAATGCTGCTCAGAATTTCAGTTCCGGACTGAAACTGCTTAAAAAGAGCTCGGATAGAGATGTGGATATCTCGGCAAATGAATTTGCCCGGGATATGTGGAAGTTTATTGACGGGAAACTTACTGATGACTCCCAGACTATGAAAATCACGACCCTTTATAAAAATTTTATGGGTATGGGAGTGGAAAAAAATTATGGCCTATCGAGCCGTATGGTTCAGATCTATCTGCTCTGTCTTGTACAGAAAGGAAAAATAAAAATTATTCTATCTCCGAAATCAGGTCTTTCTTTTTCTATACTGGATTATTCAAATACAGGAGATATAGATTTTTCCGTTAAAATACTGGATAGCTTTTTAGAAATTCAGAAAATGTCGAAACCTGAAGGATGGGAAGTGCTCGTACCTTTTGCAGAAAAGCTTCTTGATGAAAAAATCCCTGTCACCGGTGATGATTCTGAAATATCTAAATATCGAAAGAAACTCAGAGATCTTTTCGTAAAAGAAAAAGCAATAAGTGAGGTAATAAAGCTTAAAGGGAAAAGTCTTTTCGAAATTTTATCTATTTCTAACCCTTATGAAACAGAATTTACTCAGATAACAGGATTATTTACCTCAACCGGGATGGAAGAAACATATAATGATATTAACAATATACTTTATTCTTTAAAGGAAATTTTTGGTTATAAAGCTTTTGATAGAAATACTGTAGAACAATCGGAAATAGATGATT
>JBEHWO010000554.1:0-4228 GCA_040217695.1 Vulcanimicrobiota bacterium
AATTTTATACATTACTGTGACTGGAAGGTTGTGTAAAAATATGCTATAATTTTAACTATATATTAATTATTATTATGTATAGATAAAGATCCGGAAGCAGTTTGAAAACAACAGATAAAAATTTAATAGAAGGGGAGGAATACATATGAGATTACCTTATTTTTTCTGGAATCTGAAATATAATACTGTTTCTTTTCCTCTGGAAGAAGCTGCCGAAGAACTTCAACATGAACTTACCTGTCTGACTGCAGTTAAAAATAATATCATGGAAATAGTAAAATCCTACAGTTTAACCAAAGAACATGCCGTGAAATATAAAAATGATTCTGATACCATTCATTTAGAAAATGCAGAAGATAATAATAAAATGATTCATTACAATGTAAATAACCTTCGCAGAGAAATAGATCTGTTAAATAAATATAATTCCACTACAGAAGAAGAATTTTTATCAGGGGAAGCAGAAAAAAAAGTGATAAATTCTCCTTTTTTCATAGCACTGAAAAATTTTTTCATACTTAAAGGTCAGAAAATAATTTCATCGGAGGAACTGGAGAAATATATAGATGAAACGATAGAGCTGATTTATGATTTCCAGGAAAATACTCTGAATGAACTGGCCGCTGAAGTAGAGAATTCTTCCCGTGACGGTAACTTGCTTGTTGAAAAAGGTTTATATGAAATAGATGAAGGTCTTGCAGTAATTGAACATGCTTTTAAAGAAAACAGGTTTTCATTGGCAGAAGAGGGACTTTTTAAAATCATGTACGGATCTATGAAGATTCAAACAGCGGAAATAATAAAAGAAGGGGTGATGTCATGAACAGGTGCAAACCCCTGTATTTTATAGAAGAAACAATTCAGAGAATACGAAAACAGGAAGAAACATATGAACTGGTAACATATGCCGGGAAAGAATATTATGGCAATCTTCTCTGTGAAATAGTCGAGATGGATCTGGAATTTTTCAAAAGCACATTGGAAGAGATTGATAGTATCATTCTGAAAAAAAAGAATTTTATAAGTACGATTAAAGAACTGACCTGGTGTCGGAACAATAAAGCAAAAAAAGATAAAATAGCCATTCTTACAGGAGAGATGCAGGAAATATTTCAGAAACAGAAAGATATATTGAAAAAAATTAAAGAAAAACTTCATCCCCTTAATGAACTTGCCCTCCTGGAACTTTATATAAAAAAAATAGCCCCTGAAATAATGTCTTATATTACAAAAAAGCAGAGTGATAAATTGATGAAACTTGCCGGAGATAATGATAGAAATAATGATATCATTGAAGGAATTAAAGCTTCCGGAAAAAAGTTTCAGTCAGAACTAAAGGATTTTTATAAAGAGAAGCAGAAGATTTCAGTGGAAAATGAATATGAAAAAGATTTTGTTACTTATTTCGGTGAAGGAAATATATTGAAGCACAGGGAAATTTCCCTTCATGAACTGATAAAATATTATGAATATGTTGAAAAATATTTAAAAACAGAAGAAACCTTATGGCTTCAGAAATCTTTTAATGCTCTGGAGAAAGGAAGTTATCATATGTTCTGCAATGATTTACTGATGGAAAAACTGGAAAATTATTCTGCTGATAAAGAAAAAGAAAACAGAGAATTTACGCTTGATATAGCCTGTCCTTTGAGAAGAGAAGATACAGATAGAGAGAAATCCTGTAATAAAATAGATATTGTTAAAAGCACTGCTTTTTTTAATATTCTTTCTCCCGGTGAAATAGAGAAGATTGTAAAGAGGATAACATTGAGAAGATATGAGGGGCAGACCGTTATGTTCAGAGAAGGAGACAGGCCGGATAACGTATATATAATAAAATCAGGGGAAATAGCTCTTTATAAAGAAAAAGATAAGTCTGTTGAGCTTGTAAGTCTTTATAAAGGTGATGTCTTCGGTGAAATGGCTGTAATTACAAAAGAAAAGAGATCTCTTTCTGCCAGAATAAAATCACAGAAAGCAGAACTATATGTGATTACAGAAGATAATTTTCTCTCCATACTCAAAACATACCCTTCACTCTGCGTAAATCTCTCCGGAATACTCTGTGAAAAGATAGCAGAAGCTACAAACAGGCTGGTAAATTACCTGGGTGATTATCATTCCTATCTTAAAGATAAAGATATGCTTGAGAGATCAAATAAAAAATCAGATATACTGGGTGCCATATCCCTTTTCAGTGTTTTAAACCAGAAAGAACTGGAGAGAATCTGTACAAGAATTAAATTGAAAAAATATGAAGAAGGAAGGGTTTTATTTAATGAAGGAGACAGGGCAGAGGAAGTTTATATAATCAAATCAGGAGAAATAACCCTTTACAGAATTTTTGACAGATGGGATGAGAGAAGTATTATAACCCTTCATAAAGGAGATATTCTGGGCGAAATGGGAGTTCTGTCAGATAGTCCCCGTTCCCTTTCAGGAAAGATTTCATCTCCCGGAGCCGAGTTATATACAATAAGTAAAGACAATTTCCTTTCTATAATTAACCATTACCACCAGTTCAGTTTCAACCTTGCAAAGATTCTTTCATACAGGATCGGTGATTTAAACAGAAGATTTTTCAGCATAAAATAAATATTATAAATTTTTGCATATCTAATAAAGATTAAAATATTTGTATATACCTCGAGAGAAAGGGGATAATATATATGAAAGTAGAAAATAAAACTACTTCAGCAGCTTCTTCTGTACAGACAAAACCTGCTTCTCAGAAACCTTCGTCGGAAGCTAAAAAAACCGATCCCCCTGTAACAGCAGAGAAACCCTCTGCCATGCCGGAGAAAATATCAACTGAAGATAAATACGAAAAAGAAAGAAAAAGTGATAAGAAAGAAGAATTTTTTGATAATGTGTCTGATCTCCGATCTATGTCAGAAAAAACTTCTCTTAAAAAGGAAGAAAAACCTGAAAAATTAGATAAAGAGAAAGAAAGAAAAAACCTTATTACATCGATTCTGTCGGTTTCCGGTGATGCTCTCAGGGTGGCAAAAAGTGCCATTGATAAACTGTCCTCATGTGGCGATAGTATGCCCTGCGGTAAAACAGATGAACAGACAGATCCTTACTCCGTTATAAATAAAGCAGCCCTTGAAGTGCCTGAAGATACGAAAAAGCTCATTGATAATCTCTTCGTAATGACTGCTGCAGAGGTAAAAGATAATGTAGCCGCATCGGAGAAAAAAGGTGAGGAGAAGCTGGCTGAAAACACTGTAAAAGAATGCCGGAACAAACATGAAGAACTCCGAAATGAATGGAAAAAGAGACAAAAGTTTTTAGATAAAGGTTCCGATAGAGAGAGGACTATAAAGAATCCCGACGGTACTGAAACCAGGGTAAGCACGAGAAAGAAAAGCGATGCTCAGGAAGGTGATTATTCTTTATATGAACTCAGGGAAGAGAAAGATAAATCAGGTAAAACCACATCGAGTAAATCTTCGCTACTTAACAGGGATAATGACGGTAATTTTACCGAACATTCAGTGGAACATGATTCTAAAGGGAATGAAATAATAACAGACAGCAATGTAAAGTCTGATGGCAGTACAGATGAGAAGATTTATGAAAAAAAGAATGAACCTCCTCCTGCAAGTGACAGAGAGAGAATCAGAGAGGAAAGGGATGAAATAAAACATAAATTTACCCGGGGAAAAACCACTGTTAAAGAAGAAGTAACCAATCCTGACGGTAGTAAAACCCTTAAAACCTGTGAGAGAGGCACTGAAAAGCCAGAGGTGAAAGAAAGTGAAGAAACAGAGAGACTGGATAAAGATGGAAAAGTCATAAAGGATAAATCTTCCTCGACGTATATACATAATGAAGACGGCACGGAAAGCAAAGTGTATGAAAGAGATGACGGACTGGGCAATAAAGAGTACAGCAAACTTACCATGAAAGACGGAGGTGTAAGTGAAAGAGAATCTGTAACTACGAAATCAGATGGTACGGTAATTAAATCAAAGGAAATAACAGATTCCGCGGGGAAAAAGGTAATAGTGTCTGATGAAGAAAGACCTGACGGCATTAAAATTCATAAAGAAAAAACAGTGGAATATAAGAAAGATGTCACAGGCGAAAAACCCTCTCAGACAGGCGAAACCCCCTCTCGGACAGGCGACAAAACCTCAAAGACAGATAAATCAGCACAGGCAAAATATGACGCAGGAAAAGAATCAGAGGTTTTGAATAATGCCATGTCCGGATGGGGAGC
>JBEHWO010000555.1:0-4219 GCA_040217695.1 Vulcanimicrobiota bacterium
GTAGTGGAATGGAGTATTCAGATATGTGATGTTTTGAATTATCTCCATACAAGAAACCCTCCCATAATATACAGAGATATAAAGCCTTCCAATATAATGATAAGAGATTCCGACAGAAAAGCCATATTGATAGACTTCGGCATAGTCAGGACAGTACAGGCAGAGGAAGATGTATCCCTTACCAAAACAGCTATAGGCACTATAGGATATATGTCTCCCGAACAGTACAGAGGAAGACCTGAGGCAAGAAGTGATATATATTCTCTGGGGGCAACAATGTATCATTTACTCACAGGTGTCCAGCCAATACCATTTAATTTTCAATCAGTATTGAAAGAAAGGCCTGATATTACAGAAGAACTAAATGCAATAATAATGACAAGCGTAAGACTTAAACCTGCAGAACGTTTTGTTTCCGCACTGGAAATGAAAAAAGCTCTTACGGGAGGAATCAAAGTAGCCTTACCTGTAACAGAAGAAGCAGATAAACTTGATCTTATGATATTACAGTTAAATATTCCTGACAAAAATATCAGAAAATTTGCAATTAAAACTATAGGTGAATTTAAAACAGAAAAAGCTGCCAGTCCATTGCTCAGTATATTGAAAAAAGAACAGGAATGGGAGATCAGAAAGAGTGTAGTAGAAGCTCTGGCAGGATTTAAACTGAATTCTAAAATAGAAGAGACAATGAAAGAAATTTTAATCAATGATAGCAACTCTCAGGTAAAAGCTGCTGCAGCTCAGGTTATGGGAATGTATGGAGATAAAACATTTTCAGGACCTCTGATACTGGCACTTGATGATCCGTCTGATGAAGTTCGTCTGAGAGCTATTATGGCTCTTGGTAAAATAAAGGACGAAAGAGCTCTTGAACCACTAAAAAGAATTATGAATTACGAACCTGAGCAGTCAATAAAGGAAGAAGCAATTGTCTCTATAGAATGCATATCTCCGAATTATCTGATAGAATGGAGAGAAGCAGAAAAAGAACTTCAATCCAGAGCACAGCAGAAAAAAACTATTATCAGTGTTATAACCATAAGTTTACTGCTTGTAGTCGGTCTGTTGCTTTTCAATGTATTAAACAAAGCCTATAGAGAACAGCAGATAAAAGATCATCTGAAAAAGGGATTTCTCTATTTACACTCTGATAAAAACAAAGAATCAAGAGAAGAATTTAAAAAAGTTATGAGTCTAACCACTCAGGAAGCCATGTCTTATTATGGTCTAGGTCTGACTTATATGGAGGAAGACAGTACCAATGCCATATCAAACCTTGAAAAATCCATTAAATTCAATCCTGATTTCGGACATTCTTATCTATACCTTGGAAATCTGTATACGTCACAAAAAAACTATAGCAAAGCAATAGCCTATCTTGAAAATGCAAAGAAATTATTGCCTGAAAACGAAGAATGTTATATTTATCTGGGTGAAGCCTTTTATGCATCAGGAAAGAGCGAAAAAGCAAAAGAAATTTTTGAAGAATATGTGTTAAAATATCCTGAAGGTGAAAATACCAGTAATGCAAGGAAATGGCTATCAATCATCGATAAAGGACCCGGAGGCACTGTAGCCCGGGAAGATGGCAGAGCTGTTATGGATGGATTAAAACATTTACAGAATAAACATTATAATGAAGCCATACAAAATTTCGAGAAAGCTATATCTATAAATCCTGCAAATCCTGAGGCATATTATGGACTGGGCATAGCTTATTATCAGTCAGACAGAGTAAAAGCAAAAACTTATTTAATGAAAGCAATTGAGTATAAACCGGAATACGGAGATGCTTATATGGCTCTGACAGATCTCTGTTATAAAATGGGAAACTACGTAGAAACTATTAATAATGCCACAAAAGGACTTGAATGTATGCCTGATACACCAAAACTTTATTTACTTATCGGTATATCGGAATTCAATTTAAATAAAAAGGAAGAAGCATCTAAAGCTCTAAAAAAATATCTTGAACTGGAACCGGACGGAGACAATGCGGGAACAGTAAAAAAATTGCTGGAACAGCTTAAATAGTAATAATTCTTGCGTAAGAATATATTAAATGGTATAATTAAAAAAAATAAAATAAAAAGGAGATTGTTATGTCTGATTTTTCAAATAAAAACAATCAACCAGAAGATTTTATATTTGGCGGAGAAAGTCAGGGAGAAGGAGACAGCCAGAAAAGAAGAATTATAAGAAAAATAAAAGTCAAGAAAGCTTCAACTCAAAAACTTCCTACAAATATAGCGAGTCAATTAGTAAAAAAAGGTGAAATACCTAAAGAAGATAGAGGATTTACAAAGAAACTGGTATCCAAGCAGGAGCTCAGAGAACATGAAAGCCTTATTATGAAAGATGAAATACCTAAAGAAGATAAAGGCTTTACAAGGAAACTGGTATCAAAACAGGAACTCAGAGAACAGGGAAGTTTATTTATAAAAGATGAAATAGCTAAAGAAGAAATAAAGATAACAAAACCGCTGGAGACAAAAGAAGAAACAAAGATAACTACTTTACTCACACCTAAAGGAGAAACAAAGACGACTGCATTACCGCCGGCAAAAGAAGAAACAAAGACAGTTGCATTACCGCCGACAAAAGAAGAATTCAAAGGACAGGAAATAAAAAAATCTGTTCATAGAAGAATCCCTGCCAGGGTTCGTGTAAAGAAATCTGCTACTACAAAACTGGAAAAGGAAACTGCTGAAGAAGTTATAAAGAGAAAAGCAATAGAAGATAAAGAACCTCCAAAGGTTTACACTAAAAAACTATCACCGGAAGCAGCCCTTGAAGTTTTAGGGAGAAAAGTTGATAGTACTGTAACTAAAAAAACACCTGTTATTACTCAGAAAATAGATGAAATCAAACCTGCAGGGAAATTGCCTGCAGCAACAGGAGGGATACAGAAAGAAACCAGAGAAAAACCCGAAAAGATAGAAAAAGGTATTCATGAAAACTGGAAAGAAATTAAAATTGCCGGATATAAGAAAAAATCTGATGTGAAACAGATAACGAATATTTTACCAGAAAAAACCATATTAAAAAGTGAAAAGAGTTCCTATCAGATAATAAATATAATTCAGGAAGACTGTTATGGAGCAGTATATGAAGTACTGGATTTAGGAGAAAAAAATATTGCAAAATCTACTAAAGCCATTAAAGAAATACAATATAAAGCACCGGAAGATACTCCTCCGACTGCCATTAAAGATGTAATGAACAGATTAAAGAGAATGGTATCTTTTCTTGAAGATGCACAACATCCCGGGGTAGTTAATATAACAGATTATTTCTATGATATAAACATGGATAATAAAACTGCCCGTTTTCTTGCAGTAATGGAATTTGTTCATGGTAACACACTGGATAAAATCCTGGAAAATTATTACAGAAAAGAAGGTCTTATACCACCGGAATTTATACTGACAATACTCAAAAATTTATGTGATGTTCTCTCTTATCTGCATAATAGAAAACCTTTCCCCATAGGTGTAGGAGATCTTAAACCTTCTAATATTATGATAACAGATAATAATGAACTTAAACTAATTAATTTCGGTCTTTCCAAAGCTTTTGAAACAGATTCTGAGGGCAGGGATATATACAGAGGAACACTGGGCTATTCTCCACCTGAACAGAAAGGTATAGATTTTACCAATACAAAAGCAGATATATTCTCTCTCGGTGTTACAATGTACTGTCTGCTTACAGATGTAGACCCTGAAGAAAAACCATATGAATTTTTCAGTATCCATGACTATAGAAAAGGATTATCATCAAAAGTAGAAACTCTTGTATCTCAATGTCTTAATTTAAAATCTGAAGAAAGACCTGACATTGAAACAGTAAAAAAGCAAATTGATGATCTGGCACCGGCTGCTCTTGGAGAAATAATTGAAAAGAAGATCGTAAAAGAAGAGAAATCCGAGCAAGAAGTTAAAATCGTCATAGACCGGTCAGAAGTTAAAGAAGAAGTGAAACCTGTAAAAGTAATTGAAATGCCTGATGAAATAGAAAGTAAAATTTCCGAAACGCTATTGGAAGAAGAGGAAGAAGAGGAAGAAGAGGAAGAAGAGGAAATTACAGAAACATTATCAATTATAGATCATATTTCCAGATTCTTCTCCAATGTAAAAGAACAGCTTGACAGATTATTTGGGATTGGAGAAGAAGAAGAGGAAGAAAAAGAAGAAAAACCGGCTGAGATTAAAGA
>JBEHWO010000556.1:0-4218 GCA_040217695.1 Vulcanimicrobiota bacterium
TAGAATTGATTTAAAAGAAGAACCTTCGGTGAAAGAAAAACCTCCTGTAATAAAAGCAAATAGAATTGAGATGAAAGACGAACCTTCGGGGAAGGAAAAACCTTCTGTAATAAAAGCAAATAAAATGAACATTGAAGATTCTGAAACAGCACATTCAGCAGCAAGAAAAGAAAAATATAAAATCCCTGAAATAGAAGGCTTAAAAGAGAAAATTGAAAATTTCACAGAAGATGCAGGAAAGAAGGATAGCTCTGAAGAAAATTCTAAAGAGGAAATTTTATCTGAGAAAGAAGAAATATTAGAACATTGTTTCCATTATAATCTCGGTATAAAAATGACTCATAGAGGTCAATACGGATTGGCCATAGAAGAATATAAAAAAGCTATTAATATTGACTCGAATTTTACAGAAGCTTATAATAATATGGCAAATTTGCTGGCCATGACAGGTAATAAAGAAGAGGCACTGGAAAATTATAAAAAAGCATTGAAACTTGATGAAAATAATGCTAATATTCATCAAAATATAGCACTGGTTTTATACGAAAAAAATAATTTTTCGGAAGCCATTAAACATTTAAATAAAGCAAGGGAACTGGAACCGGGAAATATATATATATTATCCGATATGGGCTCTATTTTAGCGGAAGGGAACAGGTTGTATGAAGCAATGGATTGTTTTCAGGAAGCTCTTCAAATAGAACCGGATAATCCTGTTCTGAATTATAATCTGGCTTTTATATATCAAAAACAGGGAGAAACAAAAAAAGCCGGAGAAACATATAAAAAAGTTCTGGAACTTGATCCCTATAATTATTTCAGTTATTTTAATCTGGCAAAAATATATATTGAAACAGATAAAAGTGCAGAAGCAATTCAATGTCTGAAAAAAGCTATGGATATCAATCCCTGTGATGCTGATATATACTGTGAAATTGCAAATCTGTACTATGAACAGAAAAAATTTGATACAGCATATCATTATTACAATACAGGCTCAAGGCTGGCACCTGATAATGCCGGCATAAAGTATAATATGGCTCTTGCTCTGGCAGGCCAGAAAAAAATAAAAGAATATACAGAAGAACTGGATAAAGCCTATAAACTGGCTGTAAAATTTAAAAATAATTATGTATTAAACCTTATAGAAAGTGCAATGCAAAAATTCACTTAAATATATTAATTAATTGACATATGGAAACATTAATTTTATAATTAAGCAATGAAAAAAATATCTCAGAGGCAGTAATCAAGAAGTAGAAGTAATTATGGAGGTGCCTGAAAATGGCGGAGAGTGCTGAAATATACAGGATCATAGAGGAATTAAAAAGTCAGGGGCCGGCAGCCAGCAAGGGGGCGGCAGAATTCCTGGACAAACTGGATAGTAAGACAGAGGCTGACCCTTTTATAGAAGCTCTTGGTTCGGATAATTCTTTAGTCAGAAAATTTGCAGCAGAAGGGCTGGGCAAACTTACAGATCAAAGATCTGTAGAACCTCTTATAAATGCATTATCGGATGAAAGTATGTCTGTACGTAAATTTGCAGCTGAAGCTCTGGGAAAATTAGGTAACCCCGGTTCGGTGGAACCACTCATAAATACACTTAATGATGAAAATATTTATGTCAGAAAAGCTGTAGCAGAATCTCTTGGCAAACTGGAAGATATATCGGCTGTAGAGCCTTTAATAAACGCACTGTCAGATCAAAATCTCTATGTCAGATGGGCTGCAGTGGATGCTCTCGGGAAATTAAATGATGCAAGATCTGTTGAACCTCTCATAGGAATGTTGAAAGATAAAGAATCATATGTAAGATGGGCTTCTGTAAAAGCCCTGGGAGAACTCAGGGATAAAAGAGCTATAGAACCGCTGAAAGATGCTCTTAAAGATGAAGATGCCATGGTGAGAATTTCGGCAAAAGGCTCAATAAGTAAACTGTCAGCTCTGGAAGATACAAAGGCTCCTCCATCAGGCTCTTCTCTTAAATCTTCTCCTACGGAAAAACTTATACCTCTGAGCAGAGGCAAACAGCAATTAATACCGAAAACTTCCCAGCCACAGGAAGCACCCAGTCAGGTAATAGAGGTTAAACCAAAGAAAAAACTCCTTGAATCCAGAAGACAGGAACAGGGGGCAGAAGAAGAACAGATAATAGAAGAACAGGCAGGGGCAAGGCAAAATCCTACAGTACCTCTTACTCCCAAAGGTGGCGGAGCAAAACCCAGGTTATTTGCAAAATCCGGTGACGGAGACGGAGCAGGGAAAGGGAAAATTATGGGAAAACCAAAACTATCGGAATCGAAAAGTCCCACCCTCCCATATGCGGAACAGGACACTCAACAGGAAATGCAGGAAAATACAGAATATGCTCAGGAAGAAGATACAGGAGGAGCTTTACCGCTGGCAGATAGAGCTGCTGTAACAAAACCTCTTACTTCAGCTGAAATAGCAAGACAGGCATTAATGAAAATGCGTGAAAAAAGAAGTAAAACATCTGAAACATCTCCTGCAACTCCGGAAGAAACACAGGTAAAAAAGACAAAAAGCATACTCAGAAGTAATGCTTTTCAGGCAGCACTGAAACGATTAAAAGATAAATCAGATACATCTGAAGAAAAAACACCGTCAGGATCATTGCCTGCCGGTAAACCTGTGGCAGGTGCCACAAATGC
Organism: Vulcanimicrobiota bacterium; assembly: GCA_040217695.1. Classification (GTDB taxonomy): domain Bacteria; phylum Vulcanimicrobiota; class SpSt-956; order SpSt-956; family JAKJGF01; genus CALARM01. The sequence continues at coordinate 2,673 of JBEHWO010000556.1, forward strand.
ACCTCCTTCGCTGGAAGAAGACCTTTACGGGAAACCTTATGAAGAAGAAGTAGAGACACCTCAGGAAGAACAATATGCCGAGGGAGAAGAAGAAATAAGAGAAGAAGATTTTGATGATATTGAAAAAATATTCAATATTCTTATGGGTGCTCTTCAGGATGATGATCAATCAGTAAGGAAAACAGCAATAGTTTCACTGGGAGAACTTGCTGATGCCAGGGCAGTAGATTCCCTCGTAGAAGCACTATTCTGCGAAAAAGAAATACCATTAAAAATACTTATAGAAGAAGCCCTTGGTAAAATAAGGGATAAAAGAGCAGTTGAACCTCTTGTAACAGTGCTGCAGGACGAAGATCCTGAAGTAAGAAGAAAAGCGGCTGAAACTCTGGGAATAATAGGAGATCCCCGTTCTACCGATGCACTTATAAAAGCTCTCTATGATGTGGAAGCCTCTGTAAGAGGTAATGCCATTATGGCGCTTGAGAAATTGAGAACTCCTGCTGTAGTTCCGTCTTTGCTAGCTCTATTAAAAGATGAAAGCTCAAGTATAAGAAAAACAGTAGTGGAAACCCTGGGAAACTTCGGTGACAAACGTGCCGTAGACGGTCTTATAGAAGCACTCAAAGACGAAGATTCGTCTGTAAGAGCAAGCAGCGCAGTGGCAATAGGGAAACTCGGCGATCAGAGAGGTCTTCCCTATCTTAAAGAAGCATTAAACGATCCTGATTTCTTTGTGAGTATGTATGCCCAGACAGCCATAAAAAATCTCCAGGAAGGAGGAGGCGGAACACCGCCTTCAGCTCTACCTTCTCTGGAAGACGAATTATTCGGTCCTCCTGCGTCGAAAGAACAGGTTTATGAAGTTCCTGAACCGCCTGAACAGACTCAGGAAGAAGAAATTGTTTCAAAAATCACAGAGCAATTACCTTCTTCTTATGAAGAAAGATATGAAGAAAGATATGAAGAAAGAAAAGAAGATTTCGAGAATCCGGCACCTTACGGCGATATAGAACAGAGTCAGGAATATATACCGGAACCGGTATCTGTATCAGAAACAGGTTTCACAGGAGATACACAGGCCGTTTATGAAGGAGCAGAACAATGGGGTAAAGAAGAAGCCTGTGAAGAAAAGCAGGATTCTTATACTCATCTGGAAAGTGCAACGACAGAACAGCTTGATGAATGTGATATGCCACAGGAAAGAGAAATGAAATCCGATATTGCTGCAGAATTACTTGATGAAGAACCTGCCGAAGTATTGACACCTTCTGATGATACAGCTGATGACGGAAGTGATGAATATGAAATCTCCAGAGAAGAACTCTTGAAACCTACCTTCAAACGGCCTTTATATACACCGCCACCTGAACTCACGGATGATGTAAAACTAATAAAAGATCTTATAAAACAACTCAGAGATGCAGATAAGAAAAAACGTCAGGATGCTGCAGAAGAGCTTGGAAAATCCGGTAACAGAGCTGCAGTAAAACCTCTCATCAAAGCTCTCAAGGATGCTGACCCTCATGTAAGATGGAGGGCTGCTGCT
>JBEHWO010000557.1:0-4213 GCA_040217695.1 Vulcanimicrobiota bacterium
TTGCTATGACTGCTCTCCCGTGCCCTCTAAAAACTTTCGGCAGGGTATATCCACCATTGGAGTCAAGTTTGCAGCATGCTTTCGGTCCCAAGCTATAAACAAATCCTTTTACAAGAGGCATGCCGCCAGTGTAAACTGTGCCAGAGATGGATGAACATTTCTTTATCACCTCTGTAAAAATTTTAATAGAAAGTCCGGTATTCGTTGTTGCTGTTATATTCGTGCTAACCGGAGTATCTAACCCTTTTTTTACATATAGACACCCATATGACGTTTGGTATTTATTTTTACCAAAAATACATAAATAAACTGGTTGAGTGAGACAGCCAATCGATGGATTTTCTAAAGTAAATTTCAATCCTGCTGATTTCAGGTTAATGCCAGGCTCTGCTTGGACCTTGAAGATCACAATTTCACCAGGGAAAGCGAATATCTTCTCCGGGCAGGATTTAAGCACTGCAGTCGTGGCATCAGAGGAATTTATATTACCTGACGAGGGAAGCGTTTCCACTTCAGTATAACTATCTTCTCCAAGTGTCACTCCAAGCTTTACTGTGCTGTCTGCAGCTCCTGTAAGCACAGTGTTATCAAAATGACCATCAGAGCCTACAGGTATGGTTGTATCGCTATAAACAGACGACACCTGTGCCTGGATATTATACTCAGGCAGGGGTTTGCTCTCTGACAGGGTCTTATCTAACTGAGCATAAAGCTCCTGCACTTCTGGCCGTGCCCAGTCTTCCGGGTAGTCAGATTTTAATGAATTTAAAACCTGCGTAGTGAAGGGCTCATTCCCTGAAGAATCAGCCTTTGAAGCAGGTACATCGATCACAGTTATATTGGGAACTGTTTCCCCCTCATCTGTTGTTATGTTATTTCCATAAATATAGCCTGAAAGATTAATATTTGTTAATGCAGGTGTTGGTGTAGAATTGACACTAAATGGATTGGAATTTATGGTTGGATTAGGATTTGTAACCGGCAGAGTGCCATTGTTACCTCCTCCGCATCCTGGAATTGCAAACCCAATACTTATTATTAATAAAATAGTAGCGTAAAAATAACCTCTTTTTAGTTTAAACATAACCTTTTCTCCCTCCAGAAAATTTTTAATATATCTTTAAAGGTATCTAATACATTTTTAAGAATTTATGTTATAGTTAGAATACGGAGTCTGCCCATAGCACTGTTTTAACGGAGAGCGCTTGTGGTGCGGGCTCTTAAATTTAACCCTAACATATTCATTATAAGTTAAGACTCTTACAATATTTTATTTCTATAATTACTTTGAAATATCCTTCTTTTTGAAAAAATTCTCTCCTGTTTTTTTTGAATAAATTTATAATTCTTTATAAAAATACTCTGCTATTTTATAAAAACCCTTGATTTTATTAACTTTCTTACAGTTTACATTAGATAAAAATCAGTGATTGTTATCAAAAGATAAAACCCCTTATATTGCAAGGGTTTTAATTTATAAAAGTGAATTTTTTCATGAGTCAAACCTCTCAAATAGTTATAAAGTATCACTAATAACAAATTAGTGGTATATAATAGGGAAGATAGTGAGGAAAATGGCTAAAATAAAGGAATATATTGATAATGGTATAGATGATAAATTGAAGAGATTTGAAGAAATAAGAGGTTATTTTCTTTGGGATAAACAAAGTTGGAAGATATAAAAAGAACAATAGAACAAATATCTTCTATTCAGCTAATAATTTCTTAAGTTCTTCTACGGAAAGTTCTGTTATTTTGGCTAGTTCTTCCAGGGAGAATCCTTTTTTAGAAAATTTCTTAATCATTTCTAGCTTTCCTTGCTCTTTACCCTTTTCAATCCCTTCTGCAATTCCTTTTTCTTTACCTTCTGCAATTCCTTTTTCTTTACCTTCCTCATAAATTTGATCAATTACTTCATCTATCATTTCCTTACCTCCTATCAGGGTTATTTTTTCTATGTCTACCCCTTTTTTCTCTAAAAACTTCTTGAGCCATATATCTAAAGCTCTTTGTAAATAGTCTCCGTATTTTCTAACTATCTCACGTAACTTATAAAGAGCCTCTTTCATCTCTTTTTTTGTTTTTGCTCTTACTACATTAAAACAAGCGGCAACGATATTCTCTAACTCTATTAACTCTCCATATTTCCCTTCTTTTACTTCATTTATGGCTATTTTGTAATACTCAAAACGTGGTATATACTTCATAAGCCTTTTGTAAGGCTTGTCAATTAACTCTTCAATACTTACGGCACAGTTAAAGGGATCTTTGCCAGTATACAGCACTATAGGGAATACCGGTGGCAGTTTATCAGGCAAATTCTCCTTCTGCTTCAATAAATCCTGATAAAAACCTATCAAATATTCAAGAACTCTTAAGGCTATAAACTTATCAGGAGTGCTTTGTAGCTCTATGAGAATATACAAATAAGCTTCCTGACCTTTTATATTCAGTTTTAGTATAAGGTCTGTTTCTCTTTTCTCATATTCTTCCAGGATGTATGTCGTACCAAGCTTTTGCAGTTTAGAAAAGTCAATATCATCTATAAAATCTTCCTGCACAAACCCAGTAAGAAGATCTCTTACCATCTCTGGACGGGAAAACAGATCCTTAAAGCTCCTGTCGTAAAAATCATGCACTACTTCACTCATAAACTTATTTTAACATAAAACAGTTCATTTATAAAGGCTTTCTTTAATTCTTAATTTATTTTGGTTTAATTGTATCGTTAAATGATATAATTTATCTTGGTATAAATGTATCATAATAAGATACAAAAGAAAGGATGATATCCATGAAAGAGTGGACAAATTATTGTAAGGTAAATAGCTTATGGGAAAAAGAACCAGAGGAGAAAAAACGGATAAGGCTAAAGTTTTATAGAGCTATGAAAATTTACCTAAAAATGAGCTGCCATAGTGAAGAGTATATGAAAGGGTATTTTGACGGTTCAGGGGTTGACCAGGAGACAAGAGCTTTCATAGAATTTATAAACAGGTAAGTATATTCTACAATACATATACAAGCTCATTATTTAACGTTTAAACACAGGCAAGAAGGAAAGCAGTATTATTTACCTTATAATAATCCAGGGCATTTTTGACTATATATTCTTATTACATAGATATAAGCTATTTATGTATTATTACGCAATAGCATATAATTTGTAAAATTAACGTCGTTAAATCATCATTTAATGACGTAGTGAAATTAAAGAAATGGCGTAAAATAAAGCTTCCCTTGAAATGTCCAATTTTATTTTTTTTACGCAGAACCTTACTACAACTGTATTTTATCATATACCTATGTAAAAAAGTGGTATAAAGCTTTACTATGTAAGCGAAAGAGCTATTTTTAGAAGGAAACATAAAATGTTATAGTTTTGATTGTTTACCGGTTTAATAGTGAATTGGTTTTATAATTTTATACACAGAAATTAACTGGAAATGGACTGGAGAAGTTCTCCAGCCCCCGCCCCTGGGCAGCTGCTCCGCTTGCAACTCCTGAATAAAATTTTCCGCACTGCTGCAGCTTCAGTTCAGGCTCCGCCCTGGACACTTGGTGCAGCCCATCTGAAAGCCCCGGCAGATCCGAACCTCCGCCCCTGGGCAGCTGCCCCAGTTAAAAACGCCCTTATCCAGCCTCTTCTTTTGCTGCTTCGGTCAGCGGGGCAGTGATGATAAAAACAGATGTCAATTTTTCCGGCATTTTTCCCGGACATCCGCCGGGCCCACCGGTGCAGAAAGGGAACAGGATTAAAAACAGAGCCAGTAAAAACGGTAGCTCTGAACTTTCGCCCTGAGTAATTACGAAAAATTAAACCACTCTTAACCAGCCTCTTCTATTCACTTCGGCCAAAAAGAGACGAAATTTAGAATAATAGCCGAACAGGTTATTTTTTTCTGCTCCGTCAGTCCGGCAGAGCCCACACTTACAGGACTTTGCAAAACGTTTTGCATGCTTTGCTTTTTTGGGTGAATAAAGATTATAAAAGAAGGCAAAAAAAACCTCGGTTAATAACAGAAAATTGTCTTAAAAGTATTTATTTACGCTATTTTTAATGCAAATTATTATGGGCGGGTGGGGATCGGCTGCGAGTCGTTTTCATACAATCCGGTTAGTAATAACCGGGTAAAAATGAAGCAGTCAGGATAACTGACTGACAACTTTACACTTGAGAATGCAGGTGAAAATCCTGCTCAAAGGAGATGAT
>JBEHWO010000558.1:0-4200 GCA_040217695.1 Vulcanimicrobiota bacterium
AAAAGAAAGAATTTTTCATCATCTGGCAGAATATAAAAAAGTAAATATAGAAGAATTTAAAGATCATCTTTATTTTATGAAAGGTGAAGAGGCTCTTGACCATCTCTTCTCTGTGGCATGCGGCATAGATTCTATGATAATAGGAGAAGGGCAGATACTGGGACAGATAAAAACAGCTTTCGACATATCCAGGGAAATCAGAAGCAACGGCCCAAATCTCTGTCAGATGTTTCGTTTTGCCATAACATGCGGGAAAAGAGCCAGAACGGAAACTAAAATAAGCACAGGCCCTTCTTCTATCAGCTATGTGGCAGTAGTTTTCGCAAAGATGCTCTTCGGAGAACTTGAGAATAAATCTGCCATAATAGTCGGAGCAGGTAAAATGGGACAGCTAACAGCAAAACAGATGTCCCATCATGGACTCAAACAGGTTATTGTTGCAAACAGAAACTATGAAAAAGCACTGGAAATGGCAAAAAAAATCAACGGGAAAGCTGTAAATTTTGATAAACTGGAAGAATATCTCATAAAAGCCGATATAGTTATAAGCTCTACAGGTGCTCCCCATTATGTCATACATTATGATACAATCAGGAAAATCCTGAAGGCAAGAAAAGAAAAACCCCTTTTCCTTATTGATATTGCAGTGCCGAGAGATATAGAGCCTTCAGTAAACAATCTGCCCAATGTATTTCTCTATGATATAGATGACCTGCAAAAAGTGGTGGAAAACAATCTCGAAGAGAGAAAAGAAGAAACAGGGAAAGTAAAAAAAATAATAGAAGAAGAAAAGGCCCATTTTCTAGCATGGGCCACATCCAGACAGTCTGCTCCTATCATAAAAGCTCTTAATAAAAAAGCTGAAGATATAAGAACAGAAGAACTGAATATGGCGCTGAAAAAACTTTCTCATCTGTCTCAAGAAGATATTCAAATAATAGATTATGCGACACAGAAAATAATAAATAAACTCCTTCATAATCCCATAATAAAATTAAAAGAAAACATGTCCAACGGGAAAAGTTTTTTGCCTGTAGATGAATTAATAACAGAACTTTTTGATCTGAAAAACAGTGGAGAAAATTAATGGACAGAATAGAATTTTTTCTTTTTGAAATAAGCCTGCTGCTCTATCTGGCAGCTACAGTTCTTTATGTAATAGACACATATTTCGGCCTGAAAAACTTCGGAAAAATTCCTCTGTGGAAAATTTTCACAGGATTTTCCTGCCAGACAGCTTCTCTTATTATACGTTTTATAAGAGAAGGCCATCCGCCGGTTGCCACATTATTTGAAACACTCTCACTGTTCAGCTGGATTACAGTGTTTATATATTTGATTATTATAAAGTTAAAACCAGGTCACAGAGCCATCGGTCTCTTTATTATGCCCATGGCATGCATAATAAATGCCTGTGCAATAAGTACAGATAGTGAGATAGTTCCTCTCCTGCCTGCCCTTCAAAGTGTCTGGCTTTTCATACATGCACCTTTATGTCTGCTCGGTTACGGATGTCTTACTATTGCATTTTTCAGCGCCATTATATATTTCATTCAGGAAAAAAATCTTAAATATAAAAATATAAGAGGATTTAACCGTTATCCTTCACTTATGGCAGCAGACGAATTATGTTACACCATGGTAACAGCAGGCTTCACATGTCTTACAATGGGCATCATAAGCGGTTCCATATGGGCTCAAAATGCCTGGGGCTCATACTGGAGCTGGGATCCGAAAGAAACATGGTCACTGGTAACCTGGTTGTTATTTGCAGTTTATCTCCATGCAAGATATATGGGAGGCTGGAGAGGAAGAAGAACAAATATTCTCATAATTATAGGGTTTATCTGTATAATTATAACGTTCGTGGGGGTAAATTATTTTTTCGGCGGACTTCATAAATATATATAAGGTCGTGACGCGTAATGCGTGACGCATAACGGGTGGTTCGTAATGCGTGATGCGTGAAGGGTGATGGGTGATGAAAAAAATAACCGTTAACCGGTCACTGGTCACCGGTCACTCTTCACTTCGCATAACTGTGAAGCCCTGCCAGCAAAAAATTAACTCCGAGATAGGTAAACATTACGACGGCAAAACCGACAATGGCAAGTATGGCAGTTACAGTACCTTTCCATTTATAATTATATCTGGCATGAAGGAATGCCGCATATACGAGCCATGTAATAAGAGACCATGTTTCCTTGGGGTCCCAGCTCCAGTAAGTTCCCCAGGCATTATTTGCCCATATGGCACCAGTAATTATCCCAAGTGTCATCCAGGGAAAGGAAAAAGCTATTACCTTATATATGACTTCTTCCACTGTTACAAGCATCTTCTTTTTTTCTTCACTGTCTTTTTTTATTCGTTCCAGGATCAGATAATATATACCGGCGGCAAAGGATATGGCAAAAGCACCGTAGGCAAATACAAAACATAAAACGTGAAAAACCAGCCAGTGGCTCTTGAGAGCAGGTATAAGAGGCTCTATTTCTTTAGGCAATACAGATGCATAAAGTACTGCCACCATAGTTATACCTGATGCAAATATACCCAGAACATTCAATTTATAGATCTTCTCTATTATCAGATATATAAGAACAAGTCCCCAGACAAATGACATAAGAGATTCATAAAGATTGGAAAAAGGTGCTCTGCCTGCCGCCATAGTTCTGACTGACAGGTTAAAAGTCAGACTCAGAAAACCAAGGGCAAATACTCCTGTAGATATGAAGGAAATTACTTTATTTTTTTTGGAAATCATAGAAATGATATAAAAAAGAAAACTTAAAAAAAAGAGAACCCTTAATATTTCAAAAGACACTATTTCAAGACCCGTTAATTGAGACATAAAATTCCTTTCACTAAAGGAAGCAATCTCAATTTACAATGAGATTGCTTCATCTATTTTCTTTAAAATAACAGGCGATTATTTACTTTGTTGTTCTATATTCAGCGATTATGTCGACAAGGGGAGAATCGCGAAGTTCCTGCGGAGCGACTCCCCAGGCAAATTTAGGACTGAAGCCGGGATTTGGATCAAGGTTAAGAGCAAGGGTAAAATTATAAGAAGCCCAGGCAAGCTGAGAACAGTAAAATCTGGTTTTCTCTTTAACCACAGGGAGATTTACTTTATTATTTATCCAGGAATAATTATATTTACACCCTTCCGCACTGCATGCAAAATTCACTACTTTCTGTCTTTCTTCATCTGTCAGTGCTGTACCGTCCGGCTTATGGGGGCTTATTATACACCAGTTATTATAATTCTTCGGCCACCAGTCCACAGTCCTTATGGGTGTCCTTTGATGTGCCTTGGCATCAATGCTCTGATGTATTCCTTCTTTATTTTTACCAATATAAACTGCAACATGAGTATATTTTCCTGGCAGAACAGATGCAAGAGGATGAATTGACAGATTTGTCCTCATAGAAATCAGTATAATATCCCCGGGCTTTACCATACCATTATCGAAGAGTTCATTGAATTTTAATACTATATCAGAATCTGCCGGATTTGTAGTTTTACTTCTGCCGCTTCTCACTTCATCAATATATGATGCCAGATCTTCAGGATTTACAGGTTCACTGGAAGCAGCCTTTCTGACAGCGTCTTTTAATGCGCCTGGTGATGGCATATCATTTAAAAGCGGCATATATTCCATGTCTGCAGACTGTTCTACTGCCTTTTTATATAATTTTAAATCATGTTCCAGAATACTGCCGGAGGGATTTCTATTTAAATCCACTCTGTCATTGCTATAATTATCTTTAAATTGCTGTCCCGTCTTCTGTGTAACAACGCCGGTATTATGTTTCGTACGTGAAATCTGCATAGTAATCCTCCTGACAAATCAACGTCCTCTTTGACATTTTAGCGGAACTGCCTGCTATTTTTCAATAGTTACTTGTTAAATTTTTGTTAACTTTCAGCAAAAATAAAATTTCATAATTTATTATACTCCTTTGCATAGATAAATACATTGGGAATTTCAGTGATGAAATTATTTATGCAACAAATTATAGAATCTATACTTTTGCAGATTTCTTACTGGCCTGAGCATAAGCATGTAATAAACGTTTTCCTCCGGTCATGCGTAATACCAGTTCGCTATCAATTTTAATATTATAAATCTCCTGGCTTTGCCTGCCTGGTGCTCCTCCGAAAAAAATCTAAACTGGAACAGGCATATTTGTTAG
>JBEHWO010000559.1:0-4186 GCA_040217695.1 Vulcanimicrobiota bacterium
GCAATTCCTGCGACACTGGCAACAACCAGGAGATAAACAAGACCCATATGGGCTTTTTCCAGAATATGTTTAAGGAGCCACAGACCGCCTGTAGCAAGAATGACACTTATGGCAGCTATGGCATAACCTTCAAGGATTTTATAAAATTTATTGATTGTAATTCTCTCCTGTATTATATAGTGAATGGTGAATGGAAATTTTGTATCACTGCTCACCACTCATTGCTTAATTGCTGCTATATAGATATTAATTTTTATAACAGCTTCTAATCAGTCATGAAATACACTATAATATTGTAGGTAACACGGAAGTTCAATATATATGTTATATTTTCCTGCCTGTAAGTCAATATCAGGTGGTTGTGTTTTTAGTTCATTTATAGGGAGGTTATTTAATATGGGTATATTCGATATATTTTTCGGAAAAAAAGAAGAAACTTTAAAGAAAGAAGAAAAATTTTCTTTAGATACATTCAGACAACTGGTGGAAGAAGACAAAAAGATAGAAGCTATAAAAATGGTAAGGATTTTTACCGGCACAGGGCTGAAAGAGGCAAAAGATTTCGTGGAACATTACCAGAGTACAGGCTGTTCCTGGGATGCTGTTAAAGAAGCATACTGTGATATAGCCTGTAAATTAACAGAAGTGCCTGACAGGAGCAATGATGAAGGACGAGACATATTTCCTTATGAAAAAACACATGGCGAAGAAGAAATAGAAGATTTGCTGAAAAAGGGACAGAAAATAATGGCAATAAAAAGAGTGAGAGAATTGACAGGTTTGGGTCTGAAAGATGCAAAAGATTTTGTAGATTATCTGGGAGAAATGTCATGGGAAGCTGCTTTACGTAAATTCAATAATATTGCAGAGAAACTGAATATGGGGCAAAATCTGGTAATAGAAGCAAATGAAACAGGAGATGTTAATACAGTATGGTTAAATCTTACACCGGCAGAACAGGAAGCCTGTTCCTACGAAGATAGAATAAAAATAGAAGATTTAATAAGACAGGGAAATAAGATTATGGCAATAAAAATTATACGGGAGATAACAGGACGGGGTCTGAAAGAAGCAAAGGATCTGGCAGATGCCATTGAAGCAGTTCAGGGTGGCAGGTAAGAACTATTACTGAAGTGAGCATACATAATACATCGTGACGCGTAACGCGTAACGCGTGACGGGAGGAAACAATTTATTACACGTTCCTGGTCGGTAATATAGATAAATTTACAATTTTTTAACATAAATATCTGGACATATATTCTATATATAGAGTATTATTTAACAGTGAAGCATTCTAAAATTCTGAGAGGAAGTCATTATTATGATTATAAATTCGTCTGTACATTCATCCGGACTTAGAACATCAGTAAAAGAGCATAAAAAAGACAGTTACGCTGAACACAAAGACAGGGTAACTATTGAAGGTCATAGAGAAGATCCGCATGGTAAACCTCTGGAACTGTTTGCCGTTAATTGTGTAAAAGACAGAACTTCACAGGACATGGAACTTTCTTCACGGGAATATAAAATTCTTCTGAAGCCTGAAAATTTCGAAGATATGGAAAAAGGTATCGGCAAATTCTGGAAAACTGTAAAAAAACTGGCAAAAGAAGAAGGATTTGATGTTAAGAGTACCTATTCTGACGAAGCAGGAGATCCCCGTTTCGTTACATATCTGGACACACCTGATTTTGCCCTGAATAAACTCGGCTATACTCTCAGAAGAAGACAGAAACATGAATTTAAAGCCGGTGAAGACAGAGTCAAAAAATATGAACTCACACTGAAATACAGAAACAGTGATATTAATATGTCCTCAGGCAAAGACGTATCTCCCGCAGAATCTCTTGACGGTTCCGTGAAATTTGAAGATGATATAGTGGCAGGAGGTAACGCAATTAAAAGTGTTTATTCCAAAAGCGGGAAGGTTGAATTAAAAGAAGAAACAGGGAACAGTCTTGACGATTATATGGACATCTTTCCCGGGCTTAAAGAAACAGGTCTTTCTCCTGAGAGTCAATTGCACCATGTTAATAATAAGAAAATCGAAGAATATAAAGCAGAGCTCGGAGAGATCGATTTCGGAGGAGTAAAAGGGGAAGCATCTCTATCGGTATGGTACAACCAGGGTAAAGATAAAACCCCTGTCATAGGCGAATTTTCTTTCAGTTATGACATAGATGACAGTGAAAACAAAGAGAAAATAGACAATTTTGTAAGATCCTTACAGAGAGAGCTTTCTTCCTCCATAGCAGACGGAATTACAAAAACGGAATTAATATACGGTAAAAAAGGAGAAGAGTAATGGCTGATATAAAAGCAAGATTTGAATTTCGCACTTTTGCACAGAATTTCGGTATTGTAGAAACAAAAATGAGACACTTCTCTAAATGTGAAAATATAAGGGAAAGTTCCGAGATCTATATTGTTTCAAGAACAAACAATGAAAACAATACAAAAATCAGGGATAAACTTATGGACATAAAGGTTTTCGTTCAGAAACAGGAAGGTCTGGAACAGTGGAATCCCAGGATGAAGGGGTCTTTTCCGATGAAAGCAGAAATGATAAAAAATGACGTATTCCCTGCCTTTCAGGTAAGTATGCCGGAATTTAAGAGAGATGAATACGGTCTGGAAGAATATTTAAATGAACTCATAAGACCCCACATGGATCTTGTAGATGTAAATGTCTTTAAAAGGAGATTTGCCTTTACCGTAAATAGTTGTATTACAGAGATAGCGGAACTGCTTATAAACGGTGCGGCAATAAAGACTGTCGCCATAGAATCCACCGATACAGGGGCAATCTTGAAAGCAAAAGAGATGCTCTGTCTGACAGAATATGAGAATGTGAATTATCTTCTTGCAATAAAGAGAATAATAGGAATGGAACGTCAGGATAAATTGTAATCATGGAAGAATATGAAAAAATTCTTTTTATAATTTTCTCCATTACAGGGTATCTTTTACCTGTATTTTTTTTATTTCTTCTTACAGGTGTTTTATTTGACAGAGGTTATTTATATACAGACAGTCTTTTACCATTGAAAATCTTTCTTGCCGGAATTTTCATCTGGTTTACAGGTGTTTTCCTGTTAAAATTGAATAAAAAAATAAGCATAGTTCCTTTAATGGCAGTATGGATAATCCTTACACTTGTATGGATGGTTGGAGGAACAGGTTATATTGCCGCAAAACGTCAGCAACATATGACGCTATGTCAGAATAATATAAAAAAATTCGGTGAAATGGTAGACAGATATAGTAAAGATAAGGGTAAATATCCGTCGGATCTTAATATATTATATAGTAAAACACTATATTGTCCCATAACGAAGATTCCCTACAAGTATCTTTATAATAATGAAAAATTTACAATTTACTGCACCCATAGAGATATATACAGTGGATCTTATGAATATGACAGAGAAGATCCGTCCTATTATCCACAATATAGTCCCCCGAAAGGATTAATTACTGAAAAATGAGAAAGAGGTAGATAAAATGGGCAAAGAAATTGAAAAAAAATTCCTTATAAAAAATGATGAATGGCGTGAAGGAGCAAAAGGTACAAAATACCGTCAGGGCTATTTATCTACGGTAAAAGAAAGAACCGTGAGGGTTCGTACAATAGACGATAAAGGTTTCTTAACTATAAAAGGAGTAAATGTGGGAGCTGTAAGGGCGGAATATGAATATGAAATACCTGCAAAAGACGCAGATGAAATGCTTACAGATCTCTGTGAGAAACCTCTTATAGAAAAAAACCGCTATAAGATTTCATACAAAAATCTTGTATGGGAGATAGATGAATTTTTCGGTGACAATAACGGTCTTATAGTAGCGGAAGTGGAACTGACCGATGAAGATCAGTCCATTGATTTGCCTTCATGGATCGGTGAAGAGGTTACAGGAGACCCGAAATATTTCAACTCGAGTCTGATAAAACATCCTTACAGTAAATGGTAAGGAGAATACGCGTCACGCGTTACCCGTTACGAACTTATGACTGAAATAAAAAAAGTTTCAACAAATGAGCCAGATCCTCTGGATCTTGACTCAATAAATTTATCAAAAATTTCTGAAAAGAAGATTACTCCTTCGGAAAAATGGATGAAATACCTGGGGTTGCCCCTGGGTATTATTATCTTTCTAATACTTTATTACATGCCTTTGCCTGAAG
>JBEHWO010000560.1:0-4178 GCA_040217695.1 Vulcanimicrobiota bacterium
TATCTGCCATAGAAAAAATTACATTTCTATCAATCAATATATTTTTCCTGAATTTCTCATAAGAAGATTTCACAATGGCAGTTCGGTCAAAAATAGCCCCGACAAAACCATCTTGCCCAGTTATATCAAGCATACGATGAATAAAAGCACAGAGTATATTCCTGTTCCATTCCGGATAAAGGTCTCCAAAGAATTTCTTTACAGCCGGAATCCCTTCCCCGAAAGGCGGATTCATAAGTACAACATCAAATCTCTCCCTGAGTATTTCAATAAAATCAAATCCCCTTGCAGTTTCTTCTGCAAACAACATACGGGAATAGGATTTTTCTTCTGCTTCTCTGGCATATGTCCAGAGACTCTTCAAAACATTTTCTTCTGCTTCTCTGAAGAAATCTTTATCTATAATATCAGAAAAATCGAATTCAGTCTGTTTTGCCCCTTCTTCCCAGAAAGACAACTGACCTTTAGACAATTTTTTATATTCTTCTTTTGCCCTTTTAATAGTATTTCTCAAATCTTTTTCTATCTGTAACAATGCTCCTGCTTCACCTGCCAGGCGCATCTTTTCCCATATATCCCTGAGAAAATCCCCGAGTAAAGCAGGTTTCAATGTGGAAACAAAACTTTCAAATTCTTCCCTGTTTCCCGGCATAGGTTCTGCGCATACAAAATGAATTTTCCTTACCTTTGGCCTGTCTTCTCTGGCAATTCCCATATCATTCCATTCCCTTTGTGCCCTGAGCCATAGAGCCAGAGCAGCAATCTGTATGGCTCTCATATCAATATCAATACCATAGAGATTATTCTCTAAAATTAATCCAGGAATTTCTCTTTCAAAATCTTCTTTATTCGGATAATCTTCCCTGAGCTTTTTGCCTGCTTTCTCATCTTCATAGGCTTCTTTATAAATTTCTTTAAGAAGATCAAATACATAAAGAAGAAAATGACCGCTCCCGCAGGCCGGGTCAAGAATCTTTAATTTCCTGGGATCTTTCTTTTCTCTGAAGGGAACATAAAAAATTTCTTTATTTTCTCCGGATTTTTCTCCTTTTTGTAAAAAAATCTCCTGAGGAGGTCTTACCAGATATTTACAGAAACCGGTGATGATCGTTTTCCCCCCGGTCATTTCATACCACATTCTGCCAAGAGTATTATCCACGAGATACTGAACTACATAACGGGGAGTATAAAACTGATTCCTGAAAGCAAGCTCATTAGAATTACGGGGAACATCACTTTCGGCCCTTGCCTTTTTCCTCATATCCACAGGGGTGAAATACTGATAAAACCACCCTATGGTTTCATCTTTATCCCAGAGTTCATCTAAATCGGAACTGTTTATAATTTCAAGGATTTCCTTGAGTGTTCTCGGTAACGGAAAAATGCATGCAGACAGATCCTCTTCCGAAAAAAGAACCCTTATTTCTTTCGAGGTTTTATGGCATTGATAAAGAATAAAATCCTCATAGGCTTCATCTATATTCTCTATCTCTGAAAAATCTTTCTTTCCGAGAACTTGAACTATATAATGAATAAAATCATTTGATTTATGTAATCTTCCTGTTGTTTCACCTATAACCTTACGCCTTTCCATCAATTTAAGGGCAAAAAGACGATTTAAATGAGTAAAGGTTAAATTCAAAATTAACTTCTTCAAAGCCTCTGGAGGAGAAACACCGGTAATAGTCTCTTCTTTCAAAAAATAAGCAAAACCTTCTCTGGATCTCAGAGATTTTTTATTCCCTCTGATCTTCGGAAGGTTTGTTATATTTTCAATAGTTCCATCCCTGTGTAAACCATAAACCCCTTCGAGTATTTCTGCCATTTCTTTTTCCAGAATGCCTCTTAATTTATGAACCATTTTTTCTATTTTATTCTGCGTTACTCCATCCATAAAACACCTCAATAAATCTTAACTCTATAATTATAACAGCTACTTCCTTCTTTCCCTCCGATACCCATAAAACGGAGATCTGTTTCTCCTTCCCTTTTTCCCGGATAGAAGAGTATTACAGGCACCATAGTAAAACCGTGCATTTCATCCAGTAATTTACTCATACGGTAAATAGATGGTGCCAGAGCACCTGATCTTATTAAAAATACAATATCCTTTTTCTCATTCAGATCTTTCATTTTTTCTAAAACTATTTTATGTAAAGGACTGAGTTTTGATAGGAGATTATTCACAGTTGTCTGAGCCATTTTAAAGCCAAACTTTTTTTCCGTATCTATAACATAATTAATGCCCCTTGTTTTTTCAATACCTTCCCACATTAATCCGGCAATGGAAATGATTTTAACCTCTTTACCTTTATTTTCAATCCTTGTTTTTAAAAAAACTGCCTCTTTCCTCAATCTGTATTCTTCTTCCGGGTCATAACAGAATATGGCAAAAGGTAAATCATGATAGGCACTTATTCTTATATGTTCATTTAAAAGATCTTCTTCTAAAATATCAAGTCTGTCTCGAAGCGATTTCACAGGCTAATTCCTCCGTAGAGTTATAATTAAATTCAATGCGAATTAAATTGCCGGCAGCATTATAAATCAAAAAATCTCTCTGATGGGCTTCCAAAAACATCCTTTCCACATTCAAGGGCTTTAATAAAAATAATTTCCAGTCATCATGTTTTAAAATCATTTCTCCTGAAGATATACTGGAATGTAATAAAAAAGCCACATATACAAAAGCTTCAACCGGAAAATAAAAATCAGCTATTTTCTTTTTAGCCTTTCCTTCCAGTATACCAAAATCCCTGAGAACAGACATTACTCCCCTTGAAAGCCTTCCTTTCAAATAATCACTCCATGATTTTTCAAAATTTTCAGAAGGAGCATTTTTAATAAATTCAGCCACTTCAGAGGCAGATATATATCTCTCGCCGGAATAATATCTTTCAAATAAATCCAGTACTATAAAGTCATAGAAAAAAGAATCTATCTTTGTCGTATGATAATACATAATGGTACGGATAATTGAAAAATCTACATTTTTAGAAGTTAAAATTTTTAAGACTTTCCATGTATTACCATATTCATTTTCAACAAAACGGGGTAGGAAATAACGGGTAATAATTTCTTTGGTCCACGCTCTGGTGGCTTTACCTAAAACATTTTCAGAAACTATTTCATCAACCCATTTATCTATTTCTATATCAGGGTCAAACCTTTCAATCAAAACAAGCATTTCATCAATCATTGCCCCTCCATGGGAAAGTAGGGTTGTATATTTTTTGCCATTCTTCATAATTTTGTTAGTTTAATTTTCTCCTTAATTTAAGAATTCTTTACATAAAAGTATTATTCCTGCTATTATTATAGCTAGTTCTCCTGGATATCATAAGGCTATATTCCCGGCACTCAGGCCATAGGAATAATAATAACAATTCTGCTGAATGGCATTACAATGAGGAAAGGAAATATATTTTTATATAAAATTTTCAAAGAAAAGGATTTATAAAAAGTTTTGTTGAATGTATATGAAAAAATTTAAAGTATATAAGTAATAAGAGAAACGGAGATTTATACTCATGTCTCTAAAAGAGCAATTGATAAAATCAAAATTCTATTGTGTTTAGCCCCACATTTGGCGGAATAAACACAATAGAGTTTACACAGTCGTTATGCCCAACCCAAAAACACAGGTAATTAAATGAATTTTGAAACTGAAATATTAAGCTTAATAGAATCTAAAAGAGAAGGTGATTACTGGGATTTTAAACAAGAACCCCACGATAACAAAGCTTCTCTTCTACATGATATTCTTTGTCTGTCGAATAGCCTTCACCGTGGGAATAGATTTTTAATTTACGGAGTATCAGACTCCAAAGAAGGAACCGAAGTAATTGGTTTAACTAAGGAGCAAAACGGTCGAAAGACACAAGTTCAATTTATAGATTTCTTGCGAACAAAATCATTTGCTGGTGATTGCCGTCCAGAAATTGAGCTACATACATTAGAGATACGAGGTAAAGAGATTGATGTTTTAATAATATTTGATAATCCATTAAAGCCATATTATTTAACAGAGGAATACCGAGATAACGGTAAAAATGTAAAAGCTAATTCTATCTATGCGAGGACAAATGATACAAATACTCTCATCTTATTTTCTGTAACCGAAATAGCGTTACATATCGCATAATTGCCTTTAATTTGTAGATTTTTTGTGGTAAGCG
>JBEHWO010000561.1:0-4160 GCA_040217695.1 Vulcanimicrobiota bacterium
CTGTCGGCAGTCTGTAACCGTCTTTTGTTATATCCATAGTGTCAAGATTTCCGTCATTATTACTGTCTGTATAACACAGGTTTCTCCCTTCCTGGGCGCTCAGCCAGTTACAGTAGGTTACTGCATTATACCAGCTTATATTCTCTACAGGATAATTCGGATCTGTCCAGCCTCCTCCGCTGGTATGAGCAGGGTCATAACAGATATATTCCTTATTCCTTACCTCATATTTACTCATATAAAAATTACGGGTAAGTGTTACTTCATGCCGGGGTCTTTCACTACTATCTCCCACTCCCCCGTCAGGATCTCCCATCTGAAAAGTTCCGGCCGTTATTAACACCATCTCAGGAACAAAAGAGGCATTATAATCATATACCTTTACCCTGCCAAGTACAGGCCCTCCTGCACTGATATTATACACACCGGCAGTTGCACTGAAAGTCGTGAAAGCCTGGGCAGGAAAGGTCGCAGCAGTCACAGGAGGAACACTCGCTGTTGCAGCAGACACACTTTGATTCTCAGCACCTATTGTAACACTATAGCCCGCCCCTGTATTCTGATTCTCCACATAAAGAATTTCATTCTTCTTTATCTCTATATAATTGGGATCACAGTGAATCCCTCCGGTCGGGTCAAGGCTCACTCCCATTATAATCTTACCGGCTGGTTTTACATCTCCTCCGTGATCCATCTGAAACCCCTGTTTTCTCATGGCAAGAAGCCTGTCATTTGCATCAAGCACTTCTATTGTGGCTTCATTTAAACCTACCGGCACATTCGGCACTGTGGCAGTATAATCGCCGGAGCCGGATATATCTACAGTAACAGGTGTAATTGTATCAAGTCCGGACTCAGGTTTTACCGTAACTTTAAGGGTCTTTCTCTGCCAGGGAATTACTTTCGCTTCCATATTCTCAGGCCCCGGAATATGCACTGTTATGGAAAATGTTCCACCGGAACCTGAAGAAGGGGTTACAGAACCATTTACAGATGGAACTGCAGTACTTCCGCCTCCCCCGCAGCCGGACACTATAACAGCTAAAATCATTATTACATATATCAGTTTCATAGAAACTCCTTTCTATTATAGTTAGTTTTATAAGCGTGACGCGTGACGCGTGACGCGTGACGCGAGGATTATCTGTAATTTGTTTACACTATAATCACTATTCTACAGTTATTACATAATTACCGGAACCTTTATAATAATAAAAATCATTCTCAGGCGTATAAGTACCGCGAACAAGAACCTTTACCCTGTATTTACCTTTAGGCAGTGAAGTGCCGGGAATATTCGAAAGGGTAATTGACCCATCAGTCCAGTTACTTATGCAGGACGTGGCATCAAGGTAAACAGCAGTAAGATTGTCAACTCTGTAGAAATATACTGATCCCTTAACCATTGTTCTGTCTGTTCCAAAGCCGTTGCCTGATATGGTAAAAGTAGCTATATCTCCGGTAGTGGTATCTTCTATGAGATTTCCCACATTATCCGATATGGCAGTCATATGAGGCGTATCATAAACAAGAACCATTCCTCCGTCTCCTCCGGTATAGGTAAAGGTGCCGGCAGTGTTAAATGTATGAGATGCAGAATGATATATGGCTGCAGTATTGGGCTGAGCGGCAGGGGTTACTCCTGCTATGGGACTCATGGCAGGGTTTAAAGCAGGTGTGGTTTCTACTGTCCTTTCCACACTGCCCCAGTTCTCGAAATAAAGTTCCGTCCCCTGTGCTACATCTATATTCTCAGGTCTGTAATTTCCTTCTTCTGTTATTACAACTCCGAGATATACTTCACCTGGAGGGCTTACCGTTCCTCCGGCTGTCATATAAAAACCATGTTTATAGTGGGCTATCACATTCCCTCCTTCATCTAAAACCTCTATAAGAGCTTCATTTAAACCTACGGGAACGTCAGATACTGTCACTGTTACAGCAGGAGGGGCAGGTGACGGTATGGGAGTTTCCTCTACCATATCAGGATCTATGGCCTCACCTGTTATGGTAACGCGAAGGGTTTTAGAACCGTAGGGCAGAACGTCTGCAGTAAGGGTATCTTTTTTACTTACTTCATAGCCGGGGATATTTACTGTTACTTTAAATACTCCTCCCCCGGAAGGAGCAGCAGTTGCAGCAGGGGTTGCAGTGGGGATTACGGTTGGTTCTGCATATGATACTCCCCCTGTATAACCGGTACTTCCGCCGCCGCATCCTGCTATAATTATTCCTGTTATTATTACTAAAATAAGGGCATTCAGTATTTTCATTAATTGTCTCCTTTCTTTTTAGTATCGTGACGCGTAACGCGTGACGCGTGACGCGTGATGCGTATTTTCACCAAGTAATGGGCGAACACAGTGGTTCGCCCCTACGACTCACTACTCACTACTCACTCCTTACCATAAGTGCCTGTACCTTTATAAAAATAAAGCACATCGGTAGAAGTCTTCCCTCCCACAGTTACCTCTATCAAATATTTGCCGCCGGGAATAGTAATTGTTCCTTCAAGTTCTACGTCGGTAAAAGAGTTCACTGTGCCGGTATATACTGTCCCTGAGTCTACATCTGTAAAAGTTACATTTACAGATGTTCCGCTTAGATGGGAACCGGAAACAGAAAAATTCACATCTGAATTACCATTTTCAGGATCCTTATTATCTCCTGTGCCGTTATTGTCTCTTAATAGAATTTATTACAGGAGTCGGAACAGGAGTGGCAGTCGAGGTGGAAGCCGGTATGGCTGTTGCAGAAGGATTGGCGGACGGAGTCTGTGTCGACGTCGCCTGTGTAGGAGTCGCAGTAGAAGTCATTATCGGTGTTGCTGCGCCGGGAATGCCTGTGGGAGTCTGAGTGGCAACGGAAGCCGGAGTGGCAGATATAAAAATCTGACTGTTACTTCCGCAGGAAATCATTAATGATAAGAGCAGAATTAAAGACATTACATATAATATTAAAGAGTATCTAATTTTTATCACCTCCCCTGTTTTATTAATATACTATCTTATTTTTTAAAAAATTATAGGGATTATATATGTATAAAACAATATATATTATAGATAGAAAAAAAAAAAAAAACAATAGAAAATAACAGTAAAATTACGACAATTCAAATAATTAGTATACAGGAATACCCTGTCAGGAATCCTCATTACGGTAACAGGTAAAAGAGTGTCCGGAAAACTATAAATAGCGAGCAGTGAATAATGATATCGTGATGCGTAATGCGTGATGCGAAGGGAAATAACCCATCACGCATCACGAATTATTTAAATTCTAATAAGTTATGAAATACACTATAAATATGATATAATAAGCCCGGAGAAAATAAAATCATTAAATCTCTGGAGTAATCTGAAAAACTATGAATACAACAGAATTACTTAAAACAATACCTCTTTTTTCCAATCTGAAAGAGAAATATCTTCTGTCTCTGGCACAGAAAACCTGTGAAAAAAACTATAATGAAGATACTCTTATATTGCAAAAAGGGGAAAAAAGCGGATTTCTCGGGATAATTCTATCGGGAGAACTTAAAGTCATACTTTTAAGCCCTCAGGGCAGAGAGGTAAATCTTGCCATATTAAAACCATATGAATATATAGGAGAAATGTCTTTACTCGATGATGAACCCCATTCCGCCACCGTTATAACGCTGAAAAAAAGCAGACTTCTTATACTCCCCAGGGATGCCTTCCAGGAAATTCTGAAAGAAAATCCTGAAATAACTCTTTTTCTGCTCAAACAATATGTAAAACTTGTAAGAAAACTCAGCGAAAGAATAGCCGATCTGAAATTTATGGATATATACCAGAGAACTGCAAAAAAACTGGCGGAAATGAGCCGGGAAGGCAAGGAAGAAACCCTGGAAATAACCCATCAGGAACTGGCAAATATAGTCGGATCAAACAGGGAAAATGTTACAAGATCCCTTAATGAAATGGAGAAAAAACATATACTCTATATGCAGAAAGGGAAAATTGTTATCAAGGATCTTAAAGCGGTCAAGGGGATTTATAGTGAAGAGTGAAGAGTGAAGAGTGAAGAGTGAAGAGTGAAGAGTGAAGAGTGAAGAGTGAAAAGTGAAGAGTGAAAAGTGAAGAGTGAAGAGTGAAGAGTGAAGAGTGAAGAGTGAAGAGTGAAGAGTGAAGAGTGAA
>JBEHWO010000562.1:0-4154 GCA_040217695.1 Vulcanimicrobiota bacterium
TGCTCCCGTGACGCGTGACGCGTTACGCGTCACGATGAATAAGATTCAGGTTACTAATTTATCTTTTATGGTACTATAGTTATGTGAAAGAATAGTTCCAGAAGAGAAAAAAAAATCCTCCCTGTAACCCGGTGAAGGGGAAAGTAAAAAAAAGTAGTAAAAACAGAAAAAAGCTTATTCTGCCTGCTCAAACGTATTTTTTATATAAATTTTCCCTGTTATATAAATTTTTCAATCTTACTGAATCTGAGCATAATATGTCATAAAATCATATAAGTCCGAAATATCTCTGAGCCCCCAGTATTTCAACCCATCCGTTGGCCCATTTCGCCGCATCATATTTTTCAAAACGGTTTCCCCAGTCTGCAAGATGATTATCTTCATAAATAGCCCTTATAAAACCTCCTATATGTTTCGGATGCCACCCTGCATCCATAAAATCATTGACCAGATGATTTAATTTGTCAGGCTGCAGAAGAAAGGGATTGGGGTTAGAAATTATACGGGCTAAATGAGGAAATTGTATACATATGGCATTATAATTACGATAGGTTTTATTCCATGTTTCATATGGTTCATGTTCTTCGCTGTCCATTAAATGATGAAAATAAGCCATAGGAGATTCTCTGTATAAACGGATCAAATTTCTGATACCGGAACTTCCGTCAGGTATATGACCATCCTGCTCCGAAAAATGTTTCAGAGCTTCATAATAATTATTCCTTACCTTTACCATGGTTCTCATATCTGGGAAATTTTCCGCCCATCCTCTGGCACGTATAAGACGAACCGGAATAGGGGTCTGGTAGAAAACCTCGGGATCAAGTATTTTCTGAAAATGGAGCTTTATATAAGGAGAATCAGGAATAGAGCAATTCGAATTATCAACGCTTCTTGTGAGCATGGTAAGATCCAGAGCTATACCTTCATCACCTATGTCGGACATTTCAACAGGCAATCTGTAAGACAGCCTTCTCGCATCATGAATAATCAAACCTGCAAGAAAAAGCATCAGACGTAAAGCACCTTTAAAAGAAAGTTCTTCTCTCTCGGTTACTGCTCTGTGTCTTTTAAAAGCAGGATATTTCTGCTTTGCCGCAAGAGTCGGCTCTATTGTTCCTCCAATCCTTACCAGTTCAGAAACAAGAGGGGAATGAAAGGGCACAGAAGAAATGAAATTATAACCTCTTCCTGTCAGGATAGCTATATGATCAATTCCTAAAGAAAGAAGTTTCTCTCTTATAAGAGAATAAACAGGCTCTACGGCGGATAAAACTTCTTCCTGATTTAAAAGAATATTACTGCAGTCTCTATTGGTAAAATATTCAATATCCAGAAATATGAGAACTCTTTTTTTCTGCCATACTGATTGACAGAGAGCAAGAGGAGGATCTTTATAATTTACATAATAATTTACATATTCTTCTTTTGAAACCGCCCGTCCTGTACAGAGCTTTCCCTTTTCTTCGACAATCTGCCTTCCTATAAGAGCGAGATATTCACATGACGTTGACATCATAGCTTCCCGGAGATTGGCTGAATCGCTGAGACGTCTGAGCCCTTTTTCCAGATGAAAATTATTATATTCTGAGCCTAAAGACTGAAGAGCCACACGCCATACATCATCATGCCACCACCAGTCATTAAGGGCAGAAACAGATTCTGATAAATCCATACCAATCACCACCTTTTACAGTGACCAGTTATCAGTTATCAGTTATCAGTTACAAATTACCAGTTTATTACTATTCACCACTCACCGTCAACTGGTCACCGGTCACCGGTCACCGGTCACTGGCAACTGGTCACTGCTCACTGGCAACTGGTCACCGGTCACTGCTCACCGGTCACTGCTCACTGCTCACTGGTCACTGTCCTCACTTTTCCCTTATCATCTCAACAAAATTCCTTCTTTTTAATTTTCTGCATATAGCCATGTTTATTTCCTTTATTGCCTTAAGTATAATATTAAAATCTTTTTCAAAAATTTCCAGGACGAGCCTCATAGGACGTCCGGATTTTACGCAAAAATCCACTGCGAGCTCAAGAGCTGCCGAAATATTCATTTCAAAACCTTCATTATACATTTCAGGAGACTCATCAAGGCGGAAACGGGCTTTAAAAGGATCTTCATCAGGATATATACCGGGGACAAGATGGGTTTCAGTCTGCCAACAACCACCGAGATGCCAGACATATACATCATGAGGATTAAGAAGATTAAGAGCATCTTCCATTATCTGAGGGAATCTTTTAAAGCGCACATCTTCAAAGCCTTCTTTTCTTGTCTCACATATTAAAGCCTGAGATCTCCACAGATGGGACATATCAAAAACGAGTCTTGTCTCGGGTAATATGGCCTGACATTGTTCCAGTATTCTTTTCGTCTCAGTCGGAGTGGCAGGATATTTCGGAAATTCGAGTATTTCTATACATGGCACAAAGGTAAAACCTTCTTCTTTATAGACCTTTGCAAACTCACTGAACACCTTTATACTTTCCGGTATAAAAACAAATTCTCTGTAATTATCGTCTATCCACCTGTCTACCTGACACAGGTGGAATACAAAATAATCTGCATAAATACTGTTAGCCCATCTCATTACTTCAATAATGCTTGCTATACTGTATTTCTTTTTAAAACCGCTGATATCCAGAACATCTATTTTGAGGTTAGGGGCATGAACACCCAGGATTCTTGGTTGTTCAAATATTTCATAACTTATGCCCTGATTTGCCGCAATTTCTGTCCAGGAGTTTTTCTGAGGAATAAACATATTGTTCACATGGTCATATTCGCCCCAGATCTTTTCCGGTTGTAATTCCATAAGATAATAGGGAGATGAAAGGGTTACACGGAGGTCATGAATATAATAACGAAGACTGTCAGGTATGGATCTGCCAAGACGGACATCTGCCTTGTTGACACAGGAAAGAGCGGGACCGACAAAAACAAACTCGTCAAACACGTTACTCACCTTTCTCTCTAAATATCAAATTATTGTAAACGTTCAGCTATCAGCAGTCAGCTTTTATAGTTTATTTCATTTAATATAAAAGTAACTATAATTTACATCATCTACATGTAATATTAGAAAAAAAATAATAAAATGTCAATATAATTAAACCAAAAAGAAAATTTTTCAGAGTAGTTCTAAAAAGTTTTGTCCTGAAGTTTCTCTACATACTCGCAACAGGTAAATAGCTACTTAATCTTTTTCGGACATTACTTTTTGTAATTACTCTACTGATGTGAGTATAAATAATGCATATTTAACTCTCGTAACGCGTAACGCGTAACGCGTGACGGGAGGAAAACATTTATTACATGCTTATGCTCAGGTCAGTAAATTACAAAAAGTTAACAAAATTTTAACTTTCTTCTATTTACTTGGGCGCCGTAACATGTTATTTTAATATTGATGAATATTCAGAAATGTAACTATAAACCAGTTGAATATACCGGTTATAAAAAACCTCAAAAAACCGGGGGAAAAGATTGCGGTGATTCCTTCTCTCCTTCTTCTCCCGAGAAGGAATGGACTTTTCTTGTATTTCTGGATGCCACAAAAAATCACGATAAAATAGCCCTCTATAAATTAAAAGATCTCGAAAAGACCGGGTCTGACGAAAATGTAAATATAGTGGCAGAAGTAACCAGAAGCAAGCACTTCATGGACAGAATAACAAAAGACTGGCAGGGTACAAAGAGATTTTATGTTACAAAGGGAGAGAAAGATAAAAATATAAGGCAACTGGCCCATCTTTATTTACCAGGACATACATATGGCGTAACTTCTCCGGAAGTGGAAAAAATGGATTTTCAGGATCCCGGTGACAACCAGACCCTCGAACAATTTCTGAAATGGGGTATGGAGAAATATCCTGCCAGACACTACGGTGTTCTTATCTCTTCCAACGGTTCAGGTATAGAGGGAATAATGGGTGATGAGAACAACAGAGTAACCCTCCCGGAACTGGGTGAAATATCAAAAAACATAGAAACTTCCACAGGTAAAAAGATAGACCTTATGTTACTCGATGAAAGTAATTCCGCCAACCTGGAAGTAGCAACAGAACTTTCCGGCCATGTAGATTATATGATTGGTTCCGAAGGAGAACTGAAAGGTGCCAAAATACCTTTCGGGAAAGCT
>JBEHWO010000563.1:0-4141 GCA_040217695.1 Vulcanimicrobiota bacterium
TTAATTTAAGTATGGCTTCTACTAATACAGGTTTTTTTGCTAAAAAGAGAGAAAAATTATTTAAACCTGATTCGTTGTGATAAGTCCGAATGATGTCTGACAGTTTTATTATTATAATGGAACTCAGTATTAATACGATTATTGATGTAAAAATATTATAGTAATTTAACCTGTGCTTCATAATTATACCTCCTCCGATCTATTTATTTTTTTTACACAGAAGTTTGCCTGTACAGTATTTGATGTCTAAATCTCTCTTCCTGATAGGAAGTTTATTTTTATCTGCCCCACTTTCTTTTATAACAGGCTGAGTAATAGAAACCTTTACAGATTCTTCAGAAAATTTATCCTTCTCGTCCGGTTTTAAAACACATTTATAATGAAGATCCTCTTCAATACCAGGAGATTTAGAAATCCTTTCTTTCTCTATTTTCCCGGGTTGTGTAAAAACTTCAATACTATTATTGTCTTTCTTGGTCTGTTTCATTCTTATAAAGGGAATAGTAGTTCTCTGTGATAAATCCTGAAGAGACGGTTCTATGGAGGTTTTCATAGTTTTACCTGTATGCTTTAATTCAGGTTTTTTCAGAATTCCGGCTTTTTCTTCTTGAAAAATTTCTTCTGCCATAATTTTATGGGTTTTTCTCTCAGGCATGCCAGATAAAAGATGGTCTGATATTTTTATAGTTCCTTCTTTAATTTTTTGTCTGTATTTCTGAAGTAATCCTGTTTTATGTGATTTTTCTGAAGTAATTTGAATGTCCTTGTGAAAATCATTTTTCTCATATGTGGAATATATGTTTCCCATGTCTTCCTGTTGGCTTGAATGTTGTTCTCTATGCGGAATTCGCCCGGGTAATTTGATTATATAAGTTTTCGCATTACTCTCGATGTTTGTATTATCACATTCTTCTTCCTCCCCGGCATTTTTCTTTATTGTTTCTATAAGTTGATTAAGAGCATTTTGCAGAGCCCTTTTAGTACCTATAGAAAACAATCCCTCCCTTTCAATAGCTCTTTTTAAAGGTTTTATTGCATCAGCTTTACCATATTCTGCAAGAGTCGTAGCACAGAGCCTTCTGACATGGCAATCTTTATCTGTGAGTCCATTAAATAATTCAGTATAAAAAGATTCGTATTTAAGATTACTCAGTAAATTAAATGCAAAATATCTTACAGAACTGTCTTCGTGGAAAAATAAATCTTTGAGCCACGCAGAAATAATATTCTCGTCATCAGGAAATCGTATCTGTTTAAGGCTTTCCAGGGCAGCTGCTCTGATACATTTATTATCTGATTTAATCAGGTTTAATAATCCGTCTATAGCTATATTATCTCCGATCAGTCCCAGAGCTATGGCGGATTCTTTTTGAACTCTTATATCAGGGTCGGATAACATTTTAATTAATGCTACAGTAGCCTTTTCCTGTATAACACCGCTTAATGTTTTAATGGCATGTAGTTTTTTCTTTATATCTTTCGATTTTAATTGAAGTATGAGTAGATCAGTATCTGAAAGTCCTTTTTCATTCTGAACAACAGAGAAAGGATCTTTCCACAGTAAAAGAGATTGTTTTATATCATTTACCGATTGATACCTGTCTTGTAACTTGAGTTCTTTTGCTTTTTTAATGATATAATCCATATAAAGTGAAATGGCCGGGTTAATTTTTTTAGGTGGACTATCCTGTAAAAATCCCTGCGGATGAATACCTGTAATAAGATGATAAAGAGTAGCACCGAGAGAATAAATATCACTCCTGATATCACCTGGTTTCCCTGCATATTGCTCCGGCGGTGAATAACCGGGAGTTACATATTTCTGTAAAGAAGATGATGTTCCCATAGATATTCTGGCTATACCAAAATCTATAAGAAGCAGAGCTTTATCTGCCCTTCTTATCATTATATTGTCAGGCTTAAGATCTCTGTATATTATTGAAGGCTCTCTATTATGCAGATAACTCAATATATTACAGAGATGAATAGCCCATTCTATTACCTGTTCCTCAGGAAATCCTTTTTCATAATTATTTTCATTCATTATTGTTAACAGATCATCACCGACTATATAATCCATAGCAAGATAATATGTACCGTTAACTGTAAAATAATCATATACTCTGGGAAGTCCCGGATGATTAAGGCTTGAAAGGAGTTTTGCTTCTGTTTCGAACATTTCCATATCGGAGCTTTCATCATATAATGAATGTTTATGCAGTTCTTTAATAGCACAGACTTTCCCTAAATTTCTGTCCAGAGCCATAAAAATAGTGCCCATACCGCCGCTTTTAATTGTTTTAAGAAAAATGTACCTCTCCGTAAGTTTTTCTGTCTTCAACATACGTGTTTCATAGAATTTCAGGAAGCAATCTTCCGTAGCAAAAATATTACCGCATCTTATACAAAAAAGTTCGTTTATATTATTTATCTGGGCACATTTATCACAATTTTTATACATGATTTTATTTACTCATTTCCTTTGGATGAGATAGAGTGGAATATGCAACATGCTGATTTGTATTAAGCCACATAGTTCTGTATGCAAAAAAAATTGACTTAGAGACTGTAAGAAAATAACCCTGGCAAATTGTTAGAACGTTTATCATCCTCGCGTCACGCGTTACGCGTTACGTGTCACGATATAGACTGTAAATATAAGTGGGTTATTTCTTGACAACCCCTTACTATTGCCCCTTGCTTAAAAATTATTTATAATTACAGATACGATCTTATCAGAGAACTATAAAAGTAACGTCTTTTCCTGAATTATTTAATTTTATATCTTCTGTTTTATCCACTCTGCCGGTTTTACTTGAGTTATTTGAAGAATCACCCCTGTCGATTGGTATTACTCTATCTTTAGTCCCTGTCTTTTTGAAAATAAACTTTTTAACTTCATCGTTATGTTTTCTCTTTCTCATTTTGTAACGTTCCTTTCTTCAGAATACTGATTTAATCTAATCCCTTATTACTGCAACAGATAAGTTAGTGCCCATCTCTGAAACCTGCTCACGGTCGGACTCTTCCGGAAAATCTATGATCCTATTGTATGGCAACCTGGTTCTGCAGACTTCTAATATTTTGAGTCTATATAATTTACAATTCTCTGTTACTACGGTATATCTTTTCCTCCAGATCCCGCCCGTGAACAGGAATGTAACGTCAAATGCCAGATAAGTTCTTCGGTAAATAATTATGTTCTTGTGTTATGGTGCCATCCTTCTCATCGACTACAAATGCAAAGTGTTGATGAAAATCATACGTGCCTATCGTTTCCGGGTTATTACCCACGGTTTTAAAGGTAGATGTAACATCCTCTTTAACAATTTTCTGGATAAGTCCCTCTTTCTCTAGATATGTTATCTTTATCTTCCCATCATGTTCACGTTTAGTATACTCAGTATTATTATAAGCTGATTGATCAATCTTTCCTGTCACCACAATTTTATCTTCTGTTAAAGGATTATCGTCAATATGAGATGCCTGTACATCTACATCTCCTCTTACAGAATCCTTACCATGAGCATCAGAAAACGATGTCTGCACATTCACAATCACCTCCATCAAATCCGCTTCTTTACCTTCATTTTCCTTCATTTGCTTTAATTGCTGTTTTGCTAGATGCACTGCTTTTAGAGTTTCAAAGTTCCTTTCTGATATTATCTCTGGCCCGGAAAACCATTTCTCATTTTCCTGTAAATTTGAAGTTAGAACTTGCAAATCCGCTTCTTTACCTTCATTTTCCTTCATTTGCTTTAATTGCTGTTTTGCTAGATGCACTTGCACTGCTTTTAAGGTTTCAAAGATCCTTTCTGATCTTATCTCTGGCCCGGAAAACCATTTATCACTTTCCTGTAAATTTGAAGTTAGAACTCGATCCGAAGACAGAATTACGTCGTCCTGTATATTATTAAGATCAAGGTAATTATTTTCTGTTACTGAATTTTTCTGATCACCTAATTTATTAGAGGTATTAAACTTAGGTGTAGTAACTTGCGATTTGTTTCCTATCTTCATCATCATTAATATCCTCCTCAATAAATATTATTTCCTATTTCTTCGATTTATAGAGAATAAAACTGTTATTTTTTATATCTCTCTTTCCTCTTTTTATCCTGTTATATACCTGACCACCCCT
>JBEHWO010000564.1:0-4135 GCA_040217695.1 Vulcanimicrobiota bacterium
AGAACAGTTGATAAAACTTCTTTCTGACAGTGAGCCAGCAGTAAGAGGCGAAGCTGCAAGGCTTATAGGAAAATATGGTTTTGTTGAAGCCCTGCCTGCTCTTAAAGCAACTCTGGATTTCGAGAATAATGGAAGATGGTCTGAAGTGGAGATGCAATTGATTGAAACTAAAACAAAACAGACCTACACGGCAGGAGGAAAGAGAACAGGGGGACAGCCCTATAACAGGATAATTTATTACGACTGTGTTTATTGCCACGGTAATATGGAATTTAATCCGGATGAAATATGTGCCGAAGCCAGGTTAAAACCATGGAACTATACAAGGAATATAATGAAAAAAGCAGTTGAAGCACTTCAATGAGCTCCGTGCATATGTCATGATTTTGACCTGTTCAGGAGAAACCATGACAGACAGAATATTGTGCAGACGCGTCACGCATCACGCGTCACGCGTCACGACACTATGTAAATCTATGTTTTGATGCAGTGGAACTGCTTGCTGCATCAGGAATACCCATAGAACGACGAATTCCTGATTGAGGAGTGGCTGTAATAGTAGTTCCCGATGCTGTTTCAATTGAAACTCCTTTTGACTGGATTTTACATTCACTTACTGACTGAAATATACATTCATAAAAAGCGGCAACCTGTTTTTTTGAAAGATATTCTTCTGATAATTTACCTGTATTGAGCCAGGCTACTGTAATATCTCTGGCAATTTCTTTATCGATTGAAGACATTAATTTTACCTCCTTATTAAAGGTCGTAATACGTGACGCGTTACGCGTGACAGGTGGGATTCCGACCGAGCTTTTCTGTCACTCATAATAATATATTTATTTTGTCACTACAGTTTACTTTTTCTCCACATTTTCAAGTCTTCCTTCAATCTCACCTGAAACAGGACTGTGTTCCTGAAAATATTTTATAATAGAATCCCTTATAGGCATTATATTTTGAAGGTTTTCACCTTTTTTGAAGCTTTCATATCCGTCTCCTCCTGTGGCCAGAAAATCTGCCGTAGTAACCCTGTATGTTTTTTCATCTTCTAAAGGCTGATTATTTACAAGTATTTCTACCACTTTATCCGATCCCGGTTTTGAAAAATCATACTTGATTTTTAAGCCTGAAACCTGCAGTATTGCATGAGAGCCGTTAAATGTTGTTTCTATTATTTCTTTTATATATTTTCCTTTCAAATCCATGCTGACAAGCATGTTTTCAAAAGGATAGACTCCGTAAATTTTTTCTATTGTAACATGTCCTGCAGGAATATCTTCTCTCAGCCCCCCTGTATTAATAAGAGCTATGTCTGATTCTCCGGTAAATCTCATAATATCTGCCACAAGATTGCCCAGATTACATTCTTTTACATTGGATTTGGTAAGATCTACAGAGGCTTCTCCTATTATTTTTTCTCCGAAACTTTTATATTTTTCCCTGTATTTATCAAGTAATGTTTTTACTTCTATGTCAGGTTTTATCTGACTGTTCAGGATTTTTATCAGTTCACCGCTGTAACCGATTATTTTTTTCGTTTCCTTATGTACCTGTAATTCAGTTTTCCCGAGATAGGTAAGGTAAGAACCTGCCTGAACAATAATTGTATTATTTTTCATAACAGGTGCTTCAATAGCTTTGTGGCTGTGCGCTCCTATAATGACATCTATACCGGATATTTTGCCGCATAGTTCTACATCTTCTTTATAACCGAGATGAGAAATTACTATTATTAAATCTGCTTTATGTATTTCTTTTAAAACAGGTATATAGTACTTAAGAGTTTCTTCTGCAGATAAGAAATTATATTTTTCCTTTGAACATTCGGGGCTTAATACTGTTGTATCGGTACAGGCAATCCCTATAATTCCAAGTCTTATACCATTTATATCCTTTAATATATATGGTTCTGTACCGGGAATAAAATTACCGCTTTTTCTCTCTATTACATTGGCAGCAATTACCGGAAATCTGGCTGCATTTATCATACCTGAAAGTTTTTCCGCTCCCCAGTCAAAATCATGATTTCCCAGTGCCGAACAATCATAACCTGCGTTATTCATCAGTTCTATTACAGGTATTCCATAGGCAAGATTGGAGTAAAGACTTCCCTGGGCAATATCTCCTCCGTCTAATAACAATGCTCCCGGGTTTTTAGCTCTTTCTTCTTTAATTAATGTACTGAGATATTCAAACCCTCCTATTTTTTCAGGTACAGGAGCTATTTTGGCATCCTCATAGGGAGTTATGTGACCGTGTATATCATTTGTGTGTAGCAGGACGATTTTTATTGTCTCTTCTCCGAAAACGAAATTGACAGCTACTGACATGAACAAAATCAAAACAAGAACAGGAATTTTATAAGTTACCATTAATAAAGACACCTCTTTTTTTGCTAGTAAGGCGTTACGCGTAACGCAGGATAATTATACATTTTAACTATATATATTATTTCCCTTTTTATATATAAATCCTTTTATTAGAGTAAAAAAACTTTCTGACTGATTACCGAGAATCGTAGCGCGTGACGGAGGAACAAATTCTCATACTTCGTTGTGACCGAAAATGTCTGTTTTTTCGCACAAAGCCTTATGCCACCTTGCAGGGGCACACGGCTGTGCGCCCCTGCGGAGTAACAATTTTTCAAAATTCTGCAAAAGTATAGTCAGGATATCTCCCGGCTAAAATTTTACATAATCTTCGTCTTCGCTGTCAGCACCGGCAAGTTTTAATTCCAATCCTGAACCGGTCCCGGCAGTGGCAACTCCTTTCATGGTATTATCTTTAATAGCCTTTCTGGTTGGTTTTGAAATAACAAGCATTTTCTGTGATGTACCATCCAGTTTGAAAAATTCTATAATATTCTGAAGTTGCTGTGCCTGTGATGAAAGTTCTTCTGTTGTGGAAGCCATTTCTTCTGCCATAGAGGCATTCTGCTGTATTATCTGGTCTAACTGCTGTATAGCTTTATTTATCTGTTCTGCTCCTGTATTCTGTTCATTACTGGCAGCACTTATTTCCTGAACCAGTTCTGCTGTTTTCTGAATATCAGGAACGATCCTTGCAAGCATCTGGCCTGCCTTTACAGCCACTTCCACACTTGTAGAAGCAAGGTGGCTTATTTCTTTTGCCGCCTGCTGGCTTCGTTCGGCAAGTTTACGTACTTCCGCAGCAACAACGGCAAAACCTTTACCATGTTCACCTGCCCTGGCAGCTTCAATTGCTGCATTCAGGGCAAGCATGTTTGTCTGACGGGCAATTTCTTCTATAATTGATATTTTACCTGCAATTTCTTTCATTGCATCAACTGTTTCCAGAACTGCTTTACCACCTTCTTTTGCGTCTTCTGCAGATTTAATTGCAATTTTTTCTGTCTGTCCTGCATTATCTGCATTTTGTTTTATATTTGAAGCCATTTCTTCCATTGAAGACGAAGCTTCCTCTGCAGAAGCAGCCTGTTTACCTGCACCGTCCGAAATATTTTCGGCACTGGCGCTCATTTGTACACTTCCTGTTGCTACATTATCTGCAGCGGTTTTTACATTCATTACGACTTCCTGAAGATTGTGAACCATCTGTTTTAATGCCTGCATAAGTTTATCCTGTGGCGAACGTTCCCTTGTATCTACCATAAGATTACCTGATGCAATGTCTTCTGCCATAGAAGTAATATTATTCAGGGCACCGATAAGAACATTCAGATTGGTCTTAATCTCATTGAAATCCCCTTTATATTCTGTTGTAATAACTGGAGGCATGTCTCCTTTACTGATACGATCAACATATTCTGCAGCGACATTGAGAGGTCCTATGACTGCATCGAGTGTTTTATTAACACCTTCCACAATTTTTCTGAAATCCCCGTTGTGTTTTGAAGCATCAGCTCTTACATCAAGTTTACCTTCCACAGCAGCCAGAACAAGTATATTTGTATCTGCAATAAGAGCTTTCAGATTATGGCGCACCTGTTCAATAGTATCATTGATGAAAACCTTTTTGCCCGGGAATTTCTCAAGAGGTGCTTCGAAATTGCCTTCTCCGAAGGCTTTCACACAGGCCATAGCCTTCTTTTTTACATCAATATGTCCGAAGACCATATTATTTACTCCTTCCCCCATAAGCCTGTAAGCAC
>JBEHWO010000565.1:0-4132 GCA_040217695.1 Vulcanimicrobiota bacterium
CTTACTATTCTGGTTATCCTGTATCAGCTTAAATCTGCCGGGAAATCTCTTCTTAATCTCCTCTGTAGTCATTGTCCTGATATCAGGACAATCTACATCAACCTTCTTTCTAAGCCATTCATCCTGCACGGAATTAATAGAACCAAGCACTTCCTGAGCAACTTCCATCCAGTCTTTTTTCTTCTTCATAGCAAACCTCCAAATCTATCCGTATCAAAGGATTTTACATATTGCCTATCGAAATATTCATCTATGGGACATACACAGAAAACAATTGCAGACAAAATATCAAAAGAACTTGGACTGCCGCAGAGAACAGGCAGAAACTTCCTGCAGAGAGTCATAGACATAATTGCAGACGATATTGTATTTACCGGCAGATCCGAAATAAGAGGACTCGGCACTTTTAACGTAACAGAAAAACCTCCTGTTCAAACCACTCACCCGGCAACAGGAAACCCTGTGCATATCCCGGAGAAAAAAATCCTCCACTTCAGAACATCATTACAGATCCGCCGGCGACTTAACCCGTCAAAACCTGGCACAGGAAAAACCACAAAAAACAAAAAACCCTCTACATAGAGAGTTTTATTCCTCTTTCGGCTTTGGTTCAGTCAGCTTAACACCGAACACTTTTGAAGTAGCAATAGCGAACCACTTGCCGTCCGGAAGCTGATAACTTACCACTTCAGGAACAGGGACTTCTTCTTTAACAACATGCTCAGCACCGCCGGCCAGAATAACACCTTTAGAAAGAAGAGGGATAAGAGGCTTTGCAGCCTCCATAATCACCTTCACATCTTCTTTAACCTGAAGAGTTGCACCCTCTTCAGCCTGTTTCTTTGTACCGGCATGATTGGTCCGCGTAATGGGGCCCAGTTTTATGATCCAGTCTGGATCTCCTATGGTCATGACATTTACCTCCCTTTATATTAAGCTAAAGACCTATTCCACCTGTTTTTTAAAAAATCCTTCTAAACCGGCAAAAGCAGGAAACTTTATTAACCTGTGGAATATATGAGAAAATAGAGCAGGTGAAGATGTCTTGTTAAGAGGCAATTCACCTGCTTTATTATATTCCGGGAGGATATTATGGATAATGATTATATATCAATAACAGAAGCGGTAAATATTTCAGGTAAGCATATTACCACTATTTATACTGCTATTAGAAAACGCAAATTAAAAACTATAGACGCTATAGAAAATTCTAAAGTAATAAAAAAAGTGCTAAAGTCAGATTTAATAAGACTTTTTAAACTGGATATTAGAAAACGCTATAGTGACGCTATAGAAAATCCTAATAACGCTATAGTAAATTCTATAGAAAATTCTAATAACGCTACAGCTAATATCCAAGCCAATTCTACAGAAAATTCTAATAACACTATAGCGAATTCTATAGTGACTATAGAAAATTATAAAAAAGCTATAGAAGAAGTATTAGAAGCAAAGCAAAGCCAATTAATGAAACCCTTAGAGGAACAGGCATTATATAGATGTGGTCTTCTTGAAAATGAAGTGAAACATCTTCAGGCAGAAAAAGAAACTATCAGACAGGAAAATGAATTATTAAGAGAACAGGTTAAAATTTTACCTGACTTTCAGCAGAAGCAAGAAACTTATAAAATACAGATAAACCTATTAGAGAAAGAAAAAGAAGATCTTAAAACTAAGACTGAAATTATTCAAAAAGAGAAAGAAGAGCAGAACAAAAAAATAGAAAGTTTAAATCAAGCCTTGCTTGATAATGCCAATAATATAAAAGAATTGGCAACAGAAAAAGATAAATTTCAGTCAATATTAAAAGAACATGAAGCAACTGTAAAAGAGAAAGAACAAGCAATTAAAGATATAGAGGAGATTCATCAACAAGAACTCAAAAAGTTAGAAGAAGAAAAAAAGCAGATTGCTGAAGCCTGGAAGAAAGAACTGGAACAGGCAAAAAGACCATGGTGGAAGTTCTGGTAATAAGTAATTTATGATGGATATAACCTTTCAAGAGCTTTACAAGAAAGCAAAATCCGTAATCAATCCAAGAAAACTCTCTGAATACGCAGAAGCCGGCGGTGTCGGTGCTGCTATTCTTACAGAAAGCAAAATGGTATATACCGGAGTATGTATTGATACAGCATGCTCTATGGGTCTCTGTGCAGAACATGCAGCAGCTGCTGCTATGGTAACTGCAGGAGAAAACAGAGTAGTCAGAATGATTGCTGTTAACTGGGACGGGAAAATCTTACCTCCCTGCGGTCGTTGCCGTGAATACATAAGCCAGCTTCATAAAGAGAATATTAATGCTGAAGTCATGGTAAAGGAAGATACAATCGTAACCATACGGGACCTATTGCCGTATAACTGGCAATGAAACTCTTTATTTATATCCTTATACAAAAACTAATAAAGTTTCAGATATCCGGTTTTATTATTTCATATATATTGAAATCTAATAATGGCAATTTTCCCGTAGAATCATAAGCAGGCAGTTTATCACTGCCCGCTTCATTTGAGCTGCATATTCATAATATTCTTTCCTTTCTTTATTAACGAGGCATATTTGTTGCCAACGATATAACATTTATCAAACAGTACCAGCAGGAACCATTATCCTTCTGAACCTTGCTCTGAAACACTCTCTTTATCATTTCCTTCACCACCTTTCTTTAATATTGTATATTTTTATTGAGGCATATTAACAGCTAAGGTTGACAATGTTAAACACCACATACACGGTCCTAATTTTTGAACCTTACCTTGAAATACTCTCTTTATCATTTCTGTCACCACCTTTCTTAATTATCATAGTAATTCCTTAATACGGGTAAGCTACGGTTAAACCAACACCTATTAATAAACACTGCTGACCGATTATCTTCTGAGTTTTGCTCTGAAACACTCTCTTAATCATCTCTGTCGCCTTCTTTCTTTGCTTTATCTCTTTCACTAAAATCAGTATAATATATAGATATGAAGAAGCTATGAAGAAGATGAGAATGTTATGTGAAGAAATAGTCTAAGAAACATTCTCCCTGTTTAGACCGACCATAATCTATAGCCTTTTCGCGGGAATGGGCAGAACAACTCAGACCAGAAATTTCCAAAGAAACATTTACCCTGTTTCCCTCGAAATAGGTTATTTTGCCCAAACCCTCGAAAAGGCCGGTAGGACTCCCACAACCATACTGCTCAGTAGGTTCCTCCCTTACCGTTGTTTTTTGTCCGTTTATTAATCCTATCAAAAACCTATCTTTTTGATAAAGTATCAAGATCTCTCAAACGGAGAAAATATCCCATAGGAAAAGTACAAAGTTAATAAAGTCTTCCAGGAGACCTTATTCCTTATGACACTCGGAGCAATCCGCAGCTCTTCCAGGAATGATTTCTTTCCTTAAAGTAGTAAACCTGCACCTTAAAGTGTGTTATAAGTCAAAATAGAGAGCAGTTTTTACTTCCAGGTATAAAGACGCTCCAGCCGGCTCTGGTAACCGTACATTTTCACACGATTCTGCCTGATACCCTTATACGCTTTTTTAGCTCGTGGCTGTTTTCAGCACGAATCGTTTCCGTACCCCTCCCCGACATACCGGCTGGAAGGGTCAGTTTATAGACCGCTTGAGTTTTAACTTATTTAACTGTTTACTCCTTAAAAAGTTCCCTGCCAGTCAGATTTATCTTATAAGTCACAAGTAACAAACTCTTTCACTATGCCAGTTCGCAAGTGCAAACGATTACAGTTTTGCAAAAATGTTGCATTGCAAAATAGCATCTAAAATGCGTTTTAACGAGTTTCTTAAAACCTGTTAGTATGATTATCATTTTCTGGATTTTGATACGTCTAAAGCGAATTTAGGAATATCTAAACCACGATACCAGGATATGTTTTCTTAAATTCTGCTAATATGATACTTCCCAGTGCAAGTTTCTTTGCCTCCCCCTCAACCATAAAAGACAGCCCTCTCTGTATTTTCTCATCATTAGTTACATTTGTTATAACTGTGTTAAGTTTATCAGGACAGGTTTTAGTGAGTGTTGTAAGGATCTCTTCATTTGTAATAGAATCTTTCTCTTCCTTCCAGAATTCATTTACATATTTCCTGGTCTTTTCGACAGATGGAGCTGCACAGTGTGCAGG
>JBEHWO010000566.1:0-4130 GCA_040217695.1 Vulcanimicrobiota bacterium
ACCATAAAAAATATAAACATTACAAAGGCAACACCATAGGATAATCCTACAGAAGCATTTGTCTTTTTTGTTTTAGCCGATATAAAGAGACTTATCATACTTATTAATATACCGGTAAGAAAAATGAATATATAGGCCAGCAATAAATCTATATATGATATACCGCCGAAGAAAAAGACCGTACAGCTTACAGGAAGAGAGGAACATAGCAACAATGCAGTATAAACAGTAATAGAATTTAATTTCCCTGCCACTATTTCTCCGGGACTCATGAGTGAAGTAATGAGTAAATCGAAGGTTTTTTTCTCCATTTCAGAAGAAATAGAACTGCAGGTAAAGGAAGGGCATAAAATAAGAACAGACGTAAAAAGTAATGTCAGGAGTGCATAGAAAATTCTCTGGCTTATATAAAAAGGATTGTTATTATAATAATTATATCCTTCACCCCATGTAATATAAAGTGCTACCGACAGAACAATCAGATAAATAGATTGCAAAATAAGCATTTTATTACTCCTGAGTCTGCGGAGTAACTCGGTTTTAAAAATAGGATTTTTCCATATATATTGTTCTAAATGGTCAAATATTTTATTCATAAAAGTGCTCCCGAACAAACTGTTTCTCCATGTTCCGATATTTTTTCATAAAATATCACCGATTTCCTTTTTCTTTAAATAAAAATTACCAAGGGCAAAAAATATAAGTAAAGGCACATAGGAAATAAAAGAAATAATATATACCGGTATGTTTTTATTCATTACAGATACAAGGGAATCACTGTCCTCAGGAAGCCAGACAGATACTATCCCGAAGAGAGGGTTCAAAAAGGTTAATTCCATGATAGTATAAGGATGATTTATTTTATTATTATGGGCATGAAT
The DNA here is from genome assembly GCA_040217695.1 of Vulcanimicrobiota bacterium. Taxonomy (GTDB): domain Bacteria; phylum Vulcanimicrobiota; class SpSt-956; order SpSt-956; family JAKJGF01; genus CALARM01. The sequence goes on from JBEHWO010000566.1 coordinate 882, forward strand.
ACATATCGGCAGAAAGGTAATAATTATAATTAATACGACAAGACATATATGTGCATAAATCTTCGTGGCAGAAACATATAGAAAAAATCTCCCCATGAGAGAAAAAGACATTAACATAAAAAATATCAGGAGAGAAGAAAGTAAAATTCTCTCAATCATGGCACTTAACAGAGGTTGATTATATATACAGACAGAGGAAAACAGAAGAGATGTAACAGTACCTAAAAGAGGTACGAAAAATATAGATGACACAGTATGGGGATAAAATAAATTCTTCAGCCATGTGCCGGTTTTCCGGCCGGGAATATCACATGAAAAAGCCATAATAAAAATGAGAGATCCCCCCATAATTACAGTAAAAAAAATAGCCATCATTTCTGAGACATCTTTTATGTCTGTCATAGAAGCAACCTTATCTGAAATAGCACCGGTAACAGGAAACATATTAAACATAAAAAACAATGCACTTAATATGCGAACCCCGGAAGAAGGTTTTGCCACCGGTATTTCTACAAGCTTCACTGCAGAAAAAAATAGTAATAATATTATAAATAACATGTTCAGAATAACAAAAATCCATGAAGGCATATGAAAAAAAATAAATGGTACACAGGCTACCAGTGGACCTGCATCATAAATCATAACAGGAGTATATACAAGTAAACTTCCGAACAGAAATATAACAACATAGGTAGTCCTTATAGCAGTATTTGTTGAATTAAAACGGGCTGAATAATAAATACCGAATAAACTGAAAAATATTACAGACATAAACAGCATGACATATAAGATAATTATTTCCAGAGGAGAAACACCGCCGACAAAAAAAACTGTGCATGTAACAGGTAATGAAGACAGGATAAATAAAAAGCAGTAAAAAATGGAATGAATTACCTTGCCCAGAATTATATCTACAGGAGTAAGCAGGGTAGTAACCAGTAATTCATAGGTTTTTCGTTCTTTTTCTCCCGATATTGCCCCGCAGGTAAAGGAAGGATTTATAAGAGCAATAAGGATAAACTGAATTATAAAAAGAACTGTTAATATGATTTTTCCCGTATCCTGCGGGATATTACTGCTAACCCTTAAATTCCATATTATATAAAGGGGTACACAGAGAATTACCAGATAAACAGTCTGAATAATAAATACCTTCGGGCTTCTCAGCCCGCGAAAAAGTTCTGTTGTAAAAATCGGATTTTCAAATTTTACTGTTGTTCACCTCTAAGGCGTGACGCGTGGTTCGTAATGCGTAATGCGTGATGCGTAAGGCGTAATGCGTGATGCTATAATCGTGACGCGTAACGCGTTACGCGTGACGCGTAAAATTCACCCTTCACGACTCACGACTCACTGCTCACCGCTCACCGGTCACCGTCCTACGCCACTACTCCCTGAGTAATTTTCATAAATACACTTTCCAGGTCCACCTTCTGCTCCTGAAGTGCTACAAGTTTTACTCCTTCTGTAACCAGTTTTTTCACGAGTTCGGACAGTTCATCATCTGTACCTTTAAACTCAAATTGTATGGCTCTTTCTTTTACATCAATCTTATTTACATGACACGATTGTTCCATTATTTTTACTGCCATATCTGTTGACTCAAGGACATTTAGTTTCATAACCTTTACAGGAGCCAGTTCTTTAAGTATCATGTCAACTTCACCAAAAGCCAGAAGCTGTCCTGCTTCAATGATACCTATTTTGTTAACAAGATCTGCAAGTTCTGTGAGAATATGAGAAGATATAAAAATAGTCTTTCCCATAGTTCTCAGTTCTTTAAGTAAAGCCCTCATTTCAATCCTTGCTCTCGGGTCAAGACCTGATGCAGGTTCATCCAAAAGTAAAACCTGTGGATCATGGATTAAAACCCTGGCAAGACACAGACGCTGTTTCATACCTCTCGATAGATTATCGACATAATCATTTCTTTTCCCGTAAAGGTCGGTAAGTTCCAGTACATCACTTATAATAGTCTTTCTCCTTGATTTCTCCACCTTATAGGCAGAGGCAAAAAAATCCAGATATTCCCAGGCTTTCACCTGATCGTAAATGCCGAAAAAATCAGGCATATATCCCATGATTTTCCTTATTCTTTCAGGCTCTTTCCTTACGGAATATCCGCCTATAAAGGCATCTCCTCCGGAAGGAGAGAGGAGTGTGGCAAGTATCTTTATGGTGGTAGTCTTCCCTGCACCGTTTGGCCCGAGAAATCCGAAAGCATCTCCCGGTTCCAGAGATAAAGAAATATCTTTTACTGCTTTAAAATTTTTATAATTTTTAACCAGATTCTTTATTTCTATCATTTCTCACTACCTTTTTTATCCTTTAATAACATCTGAACTATAAACAAATTCATATATTCATGTCTGGCCTGGCGATTTATATTTATATTAACAACAGGTTCGTCATTCCAACCGCATAGTACAAGGCCTTTCGATTGACTGGAAAATAAATATTCCATAAATTTTTTTGAGAGATTCTTTTTTATATCTTCCTCATTTTTATTCTCTTCAAATTTACACTTATTAAGCCAGGCCTTAAACATATCATCTGCCGACAGGACAGTATTAAAATTAACCTGCACACTGTTTTTACCTGCCCCGAGTTCTCCTATATAACCAAAGTAACATGAATTATAAATAAAACAGGCATTATGTAACGTTTTCCCCGTATCATTTATGATTATTCCACCCAGGTTTTTTATATCATCTACGTGAGTATCTATTTTAATATCTGTCATTTCCAAATAAAATCTACCGGGAAATTTATTAATGGAAACACTCTTGAAACCGGCCATGGCCCACATGTTTAATACAATATTTTCAATGGAGTTTTTCTCATCTTCCCTTGTAAACATTTCCATACGCTCATCTTTTAGTATATTATAGCCCCATACATTTCGTTCGGGAAAACTCATTTTGTAGGTGCTTTTATCAGGAGAAAAGAGACCAGTAAAAGTCTCTGCAGAATACCTGGCAGAAGAGGAGTTTATATTTACCAGGGAAATCTCTCTTGTTACAACAGACCCTCCTTTCGATGCATAGCCTATTATATAGGTACCAATACTGAACAAAATCACCATTACCGGAATTGTTATTACGGAAAACTCTCTTTTATCGAATTTTTTTAAAATAAAATAATTCAACGGTCCTGCAAGGAGTATATAAAAAAAGAGATAAAAACCTATAAAATTAAAAGACGGCGGCTTCATTGAAGGAATATTATAAAGAATATTATTGATATCAT
>JBEHWO010000567.1:0-4125 GCA_040217695.1 Vulcanimicrobiota bacterium
AATATGGCTTCAGTGACAGTGATTATAATCCTTATTCACAGGATATAAAGGTACTTATTGACGGAACATATCATGAAAAACCTCGTGAAAGTAATTGATTGAAACATTGCAAGAATAATGATTTTAAAATAAAATATTCAGCCTGCCACTTTTTATGGCAGGCTGAATATATCTAAAATTTCTCAATAACCTTCTGATGTGGTTTAATCATTTCTTCTTTTGCCTTCTTATAAAATTCTTTTTTCATACCGGGCATCATTAACATTGCAGCATATAAAAGATTTTGAAGTCTCTCTCCGAGATTTTTATGAGGATAATCAAAAAGATTATGTTTTTTATAATATAGATAATCTGCCCTGAACATGGCCCATCCTCTGTAAACAAGATCACGAAATATCATATGACCTCCTACTTCAAGATAGGTTCGCGGTTTTAAGAATTTTTCTTCTATTCCCGTAATCATCTGTTTTCCCAGTGTCTCTATAAGAGATGTTATATAATGTGAATCTTCATATTCATCTGTAACCATACCTGCCAGATTGGCTCTGCCCATCTGCACCTTGGCTTCCAGAACCTGTCTTAAATTTGCAATATCTCTGAGAGGGCCCGATATAAGATAACCGAACTGTTTTCCTTCAAATACTGGACAGTGACCTTTAAAAAACGAGCGGTCCATATACATCTTCCACCGTGATGACAAATACCTGCCTTTTATACGTGCCGCCATTACCACTCCGTCTGCAGGAAGAACATGTTTATTTATGATATCGGCAAAACCATCTTTATATACACACTCATTGTCATAGGTGCATAAATAACAGCTCACACAACCTCCTTTCATATCTATTTCTCTGATATTAATTATTTCAATCTGACAGGGACACAGACTCTCAAAAACCTTTATCATTCCGTTTAAATTAACGTCTTCTTCTGTCACATCTGTAAGAACCACTATCTTTTTATTGCTTTTCTTTGAATTTTCCTTTATATCACCGGGCTTATATTCAGGCATTTCATAACAGGGAGTCTTAAATTTTCTTTCTACAGGCATTTTTTCTTTGATAAAATCAAAGAAATTTCTGGCAAATTTAAGCAACATTTCCCTTTCCTTCTCTTTAAGTAAATCCTGCATTTCTGCAGAGAAACCGTCAATATATTTCATCCCCAGATCTTCTGAGATTGAGTGAATGTAACTGTGGGCAGTATGATCGTAAAAATGAACGGAAGTAGTGATTGCCGTCGCATATTTATCTTTAAATATATCTTTTTTATTTTTTTCAAAGATAAGTTCCGCAAACCTGTGGACAGGAGAAGGTGCCAGAAAAACATAGACAGGAAAAACCCATATGATGCCATCGGATTTTTCTATTTCTTCAAGCATTGAGTCAAAATATACTTCTCCTTTTTCTATCTTATTTATCTCTTTCCCTATATGAAATATATTGAATTCATGTTCGGGAAAATGCTTTTTTATATAATTCAAATATTGCAGGGTAAGACTCGGTTCTCCTTTCGGACTTCCGCTTAAAACTGAAATTTTCATTCTAAAGAGCCTCCTTTTAAATCTTCTATTGTTTCATTACACCATTCAATCATGGCACTGCTTACCTTTATACCGCAGCGAACAGTCGACAGCCAGTAAGGGAAGCCAGCTTCATTTACATATTCCTTTTTTAAACATCCTTCTATAGCAGAGTATTTTTCTAAAAGAGCAGAATTTTCATCTTTAAATCTCTGAAGATGTTTGATATTTTCGGTTACAGGAACCTCTTTCCCGAAAAAGAGTTTCAATAAGACTTCCACTCTTTCTTTCTGAGGTTCTGCCGGCTCAACAAGCCAGGAACGAAGTTTTTCACGGCCTTTTTCCGTTATGGTATAAACGTGTCTTGCAGGTTTACCTTCTCTTGTTTCTATAGCTTCTCTCCTGGCAAAACCTTCTTCCGTGAGTTGTTTTATTACGGGATAGATCTGGCCGTAACTTTCGCTCCAGAAATTACCGAGACTTTCTTCAACAGCCTTTTTTATGTCATAACCGGATACGGGCTTTTCGGCCATAAGGCCGAGGATTGCGTATTTTGTCTTATTTTCTCTCGCCATAATATCTCCTTGATATAAATCTTTTTGCTATATATATTTAAGTTATATATCTTTCAGATATATTATAGCGTAAAATATATAACCTGTCAAGATGAACTTTAGATCTTTAAGATATGATGGGGTATAAAAGTTATTGGGAGTCCTGAATTATAAATTGCCTGAATTATACTCTAATTATCACATTTGAAGTTTTTCTGCATATTTACAAGCTAAAAATTTATTTAATTTTTCAGAGAGGAAATATTCTTCCGGAGAAATTAATTTATCCATTAGCTCCTTATATTTCATTTCTTCCAGTGTATCAGGAGCTTCAGTCAATAAAACATATAAATTAAATGGTTCTTTTAATAGTTTTAGCATTTTGTCATGGACAGAATCCTGAAGGGCTCCATTTTCATATCGTGATAAAGTAACCAATCCCCATCCGAGTATATTTGCAAGTTCTCCCTGTGTGAGATTATATTTCTTTCGTAATTCTTTTATATCTTCCGGCTGCAACATGTTGTGTTTTTTCCTGTATATACGATAGGCAGTATCAAGACAGTCATTGTCATCATTCAGATCTTCAAAATTAACTCCGCAGTCTTTGCAATGATAGTAGGTAACTTCTACGGTAATCCTGTCTCCTCTGATATTAAATTCTTCAGGTTTAGTTACTTTTTCAATGAAAGTGCTTTCACATTCTATGCAGAAATCGATATTATTCATTTTTTCACTATCCTTTTAAATAGAAAATTTCATAGTAAAATCCGCAGGATGAAAAGATATACATTTGGCTATTTTTTTGCCGGCCTTTATCTCAATTTTTAATTTGATATAAGTCTGAATGTTGTTGATATCTTTTCCAAAGATCCATAGATCACCTTTATAATTAACATATTCATCAATTACAGGGCCCTGGTAATAATTTTCATACGTCAAATCCAGTATTTCCTTTTTAGCCTGTTGTCTGTTAATACCAAGATTTATTAAACCTTCTATATTTTTCTCTCTTGGAATCAGATAGAAATTGCCACTTAAAATTATTTCTTTAAATTCAGCTAAAAATTCATTAACGATATGTTCATTCATAGCTTCGACTTACAAAGCCCCTTTATAATAATTTTATCATATGATAAATTATAAAGCAATAAAAATAGGGACATACCATATATAAAAATTTATAATTTAGTGAATCTTTATTTTTTATTTTAATTACATGTGTTCTTTGACCATATGATATACAGCAGATATAGCCTTATAGTATTTGACTTAAGCTAAAACTACTATATATAAAAAAACGTTTCCCCTCTCTTCTGATACCCCGTCATGACAGATAAAAATTCAAAAAATTTCTTCTATAGAAAAAATCGTAGTATAATGAAAAAATATGCCTGCCCATTTCTCCTGCTTCTTTTTATACTTATAGGAAACCGGAAATGAATAGCATATATATGTTTCAAAATAAGGTGTTAACAAAATAACGTCGAAATACGTCTAATATTTAAGTTCAAAAGAAGGATATGCCATAATGTCAGGCATGAAAAAAAATTATATAATTATATCAGGATTTATCACAATAGTTACAATATTTTTATGTTATTTATTACCAGGTTTATCGGTGAATCTTCGAAAATCTTCTTTAAGTCCTGTTCCTGCATTGTCTGGCTCGCAGATAAACAACATGGAAGATTTTATTAAACTTCTGGAAAAAACAAATTCACCTGAAGATAGAAAAAAAATCTTTAAAGAAAATAAAGAACTGGTTACAAAGGATCTTGTAATAAAATTACTGATAAAAGCAGACAGTGCTTTTGATAAAAAACATTTTTTAATTATAAAAGAAAGTCAGCATCTGGCACAGATTGCTGTTGAAGCTGCAGAATTTACAGGTGATAAGATCACTCTCGGTAAAGCTTTACTTTATTATTCCATATTCGAAAGATTTCACACAAGAAACGACAACCCTCCATCCCGTGGGAAAGCCCTTCTTTTATTTAAAGAAGCAGGCGATAAAAAGGGTGAAGGTGCCTGTTATTACAGGGAGGC
>JBEHWO010000568.1:0-4124 GCA_040217695.1 Vulcanimicrobiota bacterium
TGACGGTTTAACAATATCCTCTTTTGCCAGCTTTATACTTAATTCATGAAGAAATTCTCTTACACTATTTTTACAGGTTATAGTTTTTATTGCTCTGCCGTCTACTACGAGAAAAACAGATTTACCTTTGAGGATTTTTATAAAGTTCTTTTTCTGAAGAAGACTATCAAGAGGAGGTTTAACGAAATCTTCCTCTTTTATAGATATCCCGGCCTCCTTAATGGCTTCTTTTACAGTTTTCCTGTCAGTCGAAAAAGATAGAATCGCATCCCCGTATGATATAGTAACTCTCTTATCCTTCCTGAATAAGAAGAAAAAAATTACTCCTATACATATTATAAATAAAGAGAATGCGATAAGGTGAACTTTCATTTTAAGCATCTTCACATGTCCGCCTTATAGCAAAATATTATTATAAACTAAAACTGTACATCACCGGATTCTAATCTTAATATTTTTTATTAACAAATCATAAGGGACTGCAAAAAACTCCGCCAATAATAGCAAATATAAATATTTAATTTGCTTACGGCAGGGTTATTTTACAACGCCCCATTAGCAAGGGGTTTTATTTAAAATTTAAAAGTACATTCCGTCATTTTCATCAAAACAGTCAATAACAAACATATGTGGAGATTTTTAATTATAAAAGATAAATTTAATTTTGTCAAGTTTTAACCTGTCAGACCTGTATATTACAAAAAAATAATCTAAAATAAAAAGGATTGGAAGGAATTTTTCAGGATATGATGAAATTGTTATACGATCATTTGTTTTATAGTGTATTTCATAACAAACTATAGGTACTCCCATCGTGGCGCGTCACGTGTCACGAAGCATTTAATTTCTAATAAGTTATGAAACTGACTATAATTCAGGAAGGTGCTGGCTGAAAATGAATTGTCCTAAATGTGGAAAAGATAATGCTGAGAACAGTAAATTCTGCAGAAGCTGCGGGAATTCCCTTGTATCTGAAGTTCCGGAAGGAGATACAAAGTATCTTTATCATAAAAGATATAAAGTCATAAAACCACTTCGCATAGGAGGCATGTCTACAATATATCTGGCAGAGGATCTGAATTTTGACGGTCTTGTATGTGTTATAAAAGAGATGAGCGATGTTTTCAAGGATCCTGAAGAAAGAGAATATGCCATACAGAAATTCAAAGAGGAAGCTTTCATACTGGCAAAACTCAGACATCCCAATATACCTGTTGTGAGCAATCATTTTATTGAAGAAGGCAAATATAATATTGTGATGGATTATATAGAAGGTATAAATCTGGAAGATCTCCTGATGGATTCCGTAGTTAAAGGACTTGCCGAAGAAGATGTTATAGAATGGGCTATTCAGATCTGCGAGATCCTGGAATATTTACATGCCCAGATACCACCTATTATACACAGAGATATAAAACCAAGTAATTTCATTAAAAGAGAAGACGGAAAAATAATTATAATAGATTTCGGTATAGCAAGAATATTTGAGCCGAAAAAAATGGGAACCTTAATAGGAACACCGGGCTATATATCTCCCGAACAATATGCAGGCCAGATCGATATCAGAAGTGATATTTTTGCTCTTGGTGCAACAATTCATCAATTGCTTACCGGTAAAGATCCCGGTCAGGGAGTGCCATTTGATTTTCCACCTGTCTGTTCCATGAGACCTGACGTATCAAAAGGTATAGAAGAAATTATAAATAAATCCCTCCAGCAGGAAATGGATAAAAGATACAGGAATACGACTGAAATGAAACAGGCTCTTATGAGATTAAAAGAACCTGTTGTTGTAGAACAGAAAGTCGCTCCTGTACCGGTAGTAGCCGAAACACCGGGTATATCAGGTTTAATACCTGAAACTACACCTGCCAGGATATCAGGGGAATCAGACAAGAGAGCTTCTTTAAAAATACAGCCGGAGAAACAGGTAATTGCTCCCCAGCCCATTCCTATACCTGTAAAAAAAGCTCCAATTATTCCTGAAGTTCCGCCTGATATTCCCATGCCATCAAAAGAGGAAGCATATGATGGACCTTCGGAAATAGCAGAGAGTCCTGTCAGTTATTTAAGAGCGATTCAATTACAGTCTTTTCATGGAAAAGATGCTATAAAGAAAGTACTCTCGTCCTTTGTGGGAATAGATATTGGAAGTGAGAGAATAAAAATACTCTATCTGGATATAGATGAAAATTATTTTGTTTATCCAGCAGGAATAGCAGTTGCCGAAATCCCGCCCAATACGGTTCAGGACGGAATTATTACAGATCCGAAAACAGTGGGGCTGTTCATAAAACAGATACTGTCAGGACAAAAAATAAAGGCCAGACGTGCTGTAGTTTCTATACCGCAGAAATCTGTTAAAGGTTCTCATTTTTTCCTTCCTGAAATGGCACATCCTAAAATGGTGGCTTCCATTGTAGAAGAAGCCAAAAATCATTTCCCATTTTCTCTTGACAGGGCCCAGCTCAATTATGAAATACTGGAATTTTTCTTCCCCGATCAAATAGGGAAATTGAAAATTTTAGTATGGGCTGTTCCGGAAGATGTACTTACACCTATATATAAGACAATGCAGTTTGCAGAATTGCAATTAACAGATACCATGATAGAAGCCTTTGCAGCTAAAAATGCACTGGAACTGATATTGAGAGATACTCATAAACAGAACAATGTAGCAGTAGTCAGCATGGGAGCCAGCAGTTCAAGTATTCATATTATACGAAATTCACAGGTATGGCACAGTAAATCCTTTTTCCCGGGAGGAACAGAACTGACAAATGCCATAGCAGATAGAATAAATGTCAATAAAAAACAGGCGGAAAATTTAAAGATTACAAAGGCAAATATGGATATATCCAAAGCTTCTCATATAGATTATGTACTGTTTAAAACCATAGAACCTCTTGTCAGTAAAGTGGTAGATGAACTCATCTCATCTCTTGATGAATATGAAAATACCTATGAAGTTAATATTCCTATAGCAGTATTATTATGCGGTGGAACTGCACTGCTGAAAAATATAGACAGATATATAGAAAAAAATCTTTCTCTGAGATCCCTCCTGTTTCAATTACCTGTAAGCAGAAAGGTAAGCATCAACAGTGGTTTAATAGAGGAGTTAGGCTCCAGTTTTATGGTACCTCTGGGACTTGCCATAAGCCCTTTCCTTAAAGGTATCGATCCGGCCGAACTGACTAAAGAGCCTTTACCTGAAAGCACTTTTGAAGAAGAACAGGAAGAAGAGGAAGATATAAGAAAAGAAAAGAAAGGTTTCTGGTCATGGTTTAAATAAAAGCGTAATGCGTGAGATGTGAGACGTGATGCGTAATTACTACTCCAAAATAGATAGAGAGCAATATATAAATGTACTGTAAATCTTGCGGACAAATAATAGATGAAACAGGTGTTTTCTGTAAATACTGCGGAACTCCGTCGGGACAGTTCTCTGGAGAAACCTTACCTTTAAATACTCAATGGCAACCGGAAAAGGAAAAAAAAGAAGATTTTGTTATTTCCTGCTCTGAAATAGAGGACGAATACACAGAATCTGCTTCCTATGAAAAAGAAGAACATATACAGAAATTACTCGGACTTGAATACAGGTCTTACCGGCCCGGTGAAGATATAGAAATGTCTCCTTTTTTAACACGTATACCGGTTGAATTTGACGATCACATAATTAAAGGTACTGCCGGTATAGATATCGATACTTCTTCTATTAAATTACTGCAGATGGCAAGGGATAAAAAAAAATGTATATATCCTTCATTATATATGCTGACACCGCCTCCGAAAGGTTCTTTTAGAGGAGATAGTTTTTATAATGCCGGTTCTGTAGCCAGAATAATAAAAAATTTTATATCAGATAAAAATCTGAATATTGATAATATCTATTTTTCCGTACCACCGTATGAGTCTGTTACAAGAACCCTTATTTTACCTGTTAAGGATGGGAAAAGATTTTCTTCTATAATAAAAGAAGACATATCATCTTTCATATTCTTTCCTTACAGTAAAGCAAAATTAGATGCAGAGAGTCTTTGCCGCTCTATTCCGGGCAATGAAGGATATATGAAAATTTCAGTTACAGCTACGAATAAAAATTTTATAAATAAACTTGA
>JBEHWO010000569.1:0-4119 GCA_040217695.1 Vulcanimicrobiota bacterium
ATGACTATTCTGCCAGTACTCCCTATGATGTTTATGACAGGGTTCCTGACCCTGCAGGTAATAATGATTACCATGCAAATAAATTGATGACAAGAATAAGGGTGAAGTTTTGACAGAGATTTACGAGATTTACGGAATTAACAGGATTATTTAGATTTCAATTGAAATGCTGATAGCTAAAAAACTATTGTAATAAGAATGATTTTCTGATATATTATATAGCTATCAGCATTTCAGCTATCAGCTATCAGCTAAAATGCTGAAATGCTTAAAAACAGGAGTAAACCATAACAATGTCAGATGATAAAATAATCGGGCCCCACATGGAGTCCTCTCCCCTGTTTATAGTCATAATGGGTTCTCCCGGCGCTGGTAAAGGCACTCAGGCAGAAAGACTTTCAAAAAAATATGCTATTCCCCATATATCATCAGGAGAATTATTGAGAGAGACAGCAAAAGAGGATACTCTGCCGGGAAAAAGATTGAAAGCATGTATGGACAGAGGAGAACTTGCTCCAAATGATCTAATAATAGATATTATGAGAGAAAGACTGGGCAGAAATGACTGTAAAAAAGGTTTTATTATAGATGGTTTTCCCAGAGCAGGAGTGGAAGCTATAGCACTTGAAAAGATACTTGCAGATCAGGGCAGAAAACTCGGTAATGTAATAGAAATTAAAATATCGAGGGAAGAATGTCTGAAGAGACTTTCAGGCAGGGGAAGGCATGATGATAAAGAAGATGTAATAAACAGACGTTATGATATATATCTTGAACAATCACATGATGTAAGGGAGTATTTTAAAACAAGAGAAAATCTTTATAAGGAAATAAACGGTGAAAAATCTGAAGAACTTATTGAAAAAGAATTAAATGGTCTGGTGTCATTTGATTTATAAGGAGGTAAATGTAAGAAATGGGAGTTTTATGGAAAGTCGATCCTGTGATAGCAGAAGCAATATATAATGAGGTAGAACGTCAGGCCTTTAACCTTGAAATGATAGCCTCTGAAAATTTTGTAAGTGAAGGAGTACTTGAAGCACAGGCATCGGTTCTTACAAATAAATATGCAGAAGGTTATCCGGGGAAACGATATTACGGCGGATGTGAATTTGTAGATATAATTGAGAAAGAAGCCATTGAAAGGGCTAAAAAACTTTACGGAGCAGAATATGCAAATGTCCAGACCCACTCAGGTTCTCAGGCAAATATTGCAGTCTATTTCACCGTACTTGAACCGGGAGATACCATCCTTGGCATGGACCTTACCCACGGAGGCCATCTAACACACGGTAGCAGGGTAAACTATTCAGGTAAACTGTTTCATACGGTTTTTTACTCTGTAGACAGAGAAACAGAAATGATAGACTATGATCAGGTTCTCGCCCTTGCAAAAGAACATCGTCCCAAATTGATTATAGCAGGAGCAAGTGCCTACCCCAGAACAATTGATTTCGAAAAATTCGGTGCCATTGCCCAGGAAACAGGAGCCTATCTGATGGTAGATATGGCCCATCTGGCAGGTTTAATTGCAGGAGGAGTTCATCCCGATCCTGTTTCTTATGCAGATTTTATAACTTCCACAACACATAAAACCCTGAGAGGCCCGAGAGGAGGGCTGATACTCTGCAAAAAAACCTACGGAAAAAAACTGGATAAAACAGTTATGCCGGGCATACAGGGAGGGCCGATGATGCATATAATAGCAGCAAAAGCAGTATGCTTCCTTGAAGCCATGCAGCCGGGTTTTAAAGAATATGCAAAAAATATAATAGAAAATGCACAGGTTCTGGCAGAAGAACTTAAACACAGAGGCTTCAGACTCGTTACGGGAGGAACTGACAACCATCTGCTCCTTGTAGATCTGACAGCTCAGAATATTACAGGTCAGGAAGCAGAAAAAGCTCTGGACGAAGCCGGAATTATAGCAAATAAAAATTCTATACCATATGATACAAAAGGACTTATGGTTACAAGTGGAATAAGATTCGGCACCCCTGCCCTTACAAGCAGAGGAATGGGGAAAGCAGAAATGAAACAGATAGCTGAAATGATAGGTAAAATTCTCTATAATATAAACTCGGAAAAAATAAAAGAAGATATAAAACAGGAAATAAAAGAACTCTGCAGAAAATTTCCTGTTTATTCCAATCGCCTTGTAGATAACGGCTCAGGGAGGGTGTATTGATTACTTAGGGTTTGTCAGGAAATAACTCCATCATATTCGTTACGCGTTACGCGTTACGCGTGACGCGAGGATAATAAACGTTCTAATAATTTGCCAGGGTTATTTTCTTACAGTCTCTTAGTACCGTAACAATTAGTAACCAAAATTTTATATATCGTTACGCGTTACGCGTAACGGGAGCAAAAACCTCATGTCTGCAAATGAAATGTAATATCGTATTAGTCTGTAAGAACAGGTTGTTTTGCACGAGGATTATAGATTTTTCGGAAGAGTCTCACCCACCGGAAGGTATTTGATGACTTTTCGGATAGGCTCTTATTACCATAAAGTGAAAAAGTTTTGCTATTTTTCATAATATTCACTTTTAAAAAACGGGCATGTAGAGCATTTTTTCGTAGCAGCAAGGGGGCCTCTTGGTTTTTTCCCGTCAATATTTCCGACTGTATGGGCACATCTTCTTCCCTTTTTAGGGTATGCAGGACATAATGCCTGTTTACCGCACAGCATAACTTCCCAGCAATTAAGAGGTTCATCTTTAAATTCAATTTTTTCTTTTAACTCTTCCTCCCTGGCCTTTTTTTCTTTCAAACGTCTTCTGTCTGCTTCAAGTTCCTCTTTAAGTTTTTCTCTTTCTGCCACAAGTTGTCTGTCTTTCAGGTCAGGCGTAAAATCTGTCACATCAAGATTAAGATAAGCCTTTCTCTGTGCCTTCTCCTGTTCCAGTTCTTCAAATTTTCTTCTTCTTTCATGCTCTTCCCTCTTTTTCTTCTCTTCCAGTTGCTTCTTTTCTTCTTCCAGTTCTCTTTTAAGCTTTGCCAGAGCACTTTCTTCTTTCTTTTTAGATGAAGGCTTCACATCCTGTATTAAGGACTTATATTTTTCTTTTTTCTGTTGAAGTTCTTCTCCTGTGAGAACAGGTTCAGGCAAAGGTTTTTTCGGAGCAGGAGGAGCTATTGTATCAAGCAGTTTCTTTTTTAACAGTTCCTTTAATTTTGTCCCTGAGCCGGAAGGCAGTTTGGTTTCTATTCGCTTTTCAGGCTCACGAGATTCCTTCTTTGTTATTTCAGCAACAGGAACTGCTTCAGGTTCCATAACAGTTTCTGCAACAATTTCTTTTTCATAAAAAGTGTCATGCTCAGTTTCCGTTACAACAGGTTTATATTCTGCCGGAATTTCTGCCTCTTCCTTATTAAACATATCCTGACTTTTTGTTTTTACAGAAAGTTCATCAAGAAGTTTCTCCTTATCCTGATCTTCCAGCTGTGTAACAGCTTCAATAAGAGGTCTGTCTTTAACCGAAAGTTTCATTTTCAAAACATTCTTTTTATCTTTTTCAGGTAATGTAGCCGGAACTGACGGGAGAATATCTTTTTTCTTCAGAGATTTTTTTAATTTTGTCTCAGCTTCGGGAATGGATTCCTTTATGGCCTTTTTAAGAACAAACTTCTGTTCCTCAGTTTTCTCCGAAGGAAAGTTGTCACTCTTTTCCTGAGAAGAAAAGAGAGGTCTGGAAACCTTTATTTCTCCGTGATGAACCTTTTCTCTATATTTCTGCAGTAAACCTTCTCTGATTTCAGAAGGCCCTTTTTCTTCCCGGGAAAGTTCCCCTGTATTCATACGGTTTTCTTTGCCAGGTGAAAGTTCTTTTGTATCTTTAAATTGCTCGGGAAGAGATAATTCAGAAGTCTCAAAATCACTCTGAACATCTGCATAATCATAGATATTACTGATATCATAATCTTCCTGCTGCTGTTTATTTACAGTATCTTTGAGTTTTGCAAGGGCCTTCTGGAGAATCCTTTTTGTCGCAATAGAAAAGAGAGTTTCCTTTTCAATTGCTTTTTTTATAGGATTTATAGCATCAGGTCTGCCCCATTCCGCAAGAGTCATAGCACAGAGTCTTCTAATATTATGATCTTCATCTGTGAGAC
>JBEHWO010000570.1:0-4109 GCA_040217695.1 Vulcanimicrobiota bacterium
TTGTGCTTGTGCTGCTTGTACTGCTGCTCCCGCCGCCACTGCTACTGCCGCCGCTGCTCCCGCCGCCGCTGCTACCGCCGCCGCTACTGCCGCCCCATTGTGCCATAGCAGGTTCTATAATAAGACTATTGCCGCCGGCGAGCCAGACACTTTCATCATCCACCATACTTTCATTCTCTCCCATTGTCCAGGTTGCATTATAAATAATGAGATTACCTGTCTTACCGGGAGGACGGGTAGAGTTGTAATCTACTATAAGATTTTTTGTACCGATCAGTTTCCCCTTATTACTCCCGTCACTAAAGAATTTAAGACCATCAACGATCTCTTGTGTGTCATCAAAGCTTTTAGTCCAGGTGCTGGCTGTATTCGGATCTGCTTCATCATCAGGATTATAATATAATTTATTACCGCTGACTACATATACACCTGATGGGATCGGAGTGGGTGCAAAATCAATTTTGCTTGTCAATGTATCCAAATCCATAGATGGGACATTTTTGGTTACACCTGTCTGACTGTCGATACCGCTCTGGGATGGAGCGGTGACAGAAACAGGCCCCCTGGCACTGATAGTACCGCCATCTTTAACTGTAACACTGTTTGACGCATTAATTACTATTCCGTCGGAAGAATTTGAGTGAAACGACGGTGTCCCGTTGAGACTTTCAAGCATAAAATCCTTCGCATTAACATTGATTTTCCCTCTCGAACCTGATACGAGATTACTTCCAGAAGGAGACCTGGAAACCAGAGCTTCTATATGTTTAACAGTATTACCAACCACTGCAGTAACGACAATACTTGCCATGCCTGCAGGTACAGTTTTTCCTCTCCAGCTTAATGTTGTCGGAGGAGGAGTATCTCGATCAAGATTGTTAACAGAGTAATATCTTGTTCCGGTAAAGGCCGGATCATTGGGATCAAATGTTATATAATAAAACCCTTTGTTTTCATAACTGAGCTGGGTGTGACTGGTTGCATCGGAAGGGAGATTTGCTTCATTAATTCCTGCTATGCTCACTTTCTGATCATTGAATCTCATTAAAAGTTTTTCAGTTCCATTTGTCCCCCAGAGAGCATTTTGTTTCATTTTCAATAATACCTCATTAATGCCCGCTTCTGCTACAGGAACAATAGAACTTCTTTCCACATCGGCAGTGGACCGGTAAAGAGTATTGGATGTCAGTGAGATAAGTGCCACAAGCAATACAAGAAGTAATGCCGTTATCATAAGTACAGTCACAAGAGCAAAACCTTTTATTTTTTTCTTAAACAGTTTTTTTATCAATCCGTCGATTTTTTTCATAAAAAAATAGTACCTCCTTACTTTTAATTACTATTTCTTAATACTATGACACCTGTAATGTTCAGTTTGTCAGGAGCCGGAGGGCTCGAAGGGCTGGAAGGTTTCAAAGGTTTACCTGTATTTACTGTTATATCAACTTCCCTGGTAGTGATAGAAACATTGAACTTGAGACCGGTAATATTCCTGCTTATAGTTCTGGCAGAACTGACATAAGGACTTACAGGTGTAACAAGGCCCTTTATGTAACTATCCATAGGATAGTTAGTAGTAGAATTAGGGTCAGGCGGATAAGGCAGATTTTCTATAGTTTTTGTCGGATAGTCCGATATATTACTGATATCAACTTCCCTGCTGAGAAGTTTGTAATAACCGGACGCGGCAATATCTGGATCATCTTCAAGATAAAATAATACATATCTGGTCCAGAGCATCTTGCCTTCATCGTTATAGTCGGTTAAACCGGTAGAGGAATTATAAGATGAAAGAAAAGATATGGCATCATTGTTAGGATCAGGATAATTTATTACAGACACACTATCAACAGCACTGCTGCGTATCTCCCTCTGTATCCTGATGAACGTAACCTGGGCGCTGTCCTTGACTTCAATCTGCTGTCTTACTTTAAGCCAGCTTTTGGTAGAAATACAATAAATGTAAAATACCGCTCCCATTAATATCAGAAATATACTGAGAGCCATCATTACTTCAAGTAAAGTTAAAGCCCTTAATTTTATTTTTCTCAATTGATTAAACTCCTGAAAATGTATATTTCAATATTTATTATATCACAAATTTTGTTAAGAGTAAATAAATATTAAAATTGTAGAAAAAAATTAACATTTATATTACAAAGGGGAATTTTGCACCACAGTGATACAAAATTCCCCGGCAATAAAAATCCAGTATACTGTTAATTTTCTATAATAATAGTTTCCAGAGTTATAGAAGATTTTTTTCGGCTATTTTTAAGTTTCACATCGCTTCCAACACCTTCAGCTTTTGATACTACTACAGTTAGTTTCTTGTATTTCATTACATCAGGTGTATAAGTATAAATACCTTCAAGTACGTAAAGGTCTACAATAAAACCATCCTTTGTTGTAGTTACCTCTGGGTCAGGGTCATGTATGGGTATAGATGCATATTTCATTGACTTATAATATTCAATAGTTCTCTGCCCTATTATCATAGACTGATTATAGGCAGTAGCTTTTTGCAAAGCATCAAGACCGCTTGAAAGAGTTCCTATAAGAGTAACTATAACAACAGATACTATACCGATGGAAAACAGTACCTCTGCAAAACCAAGCCCTCTGGATTTAAAATTCATGCCATGATAAAATTCTGAGCGCATAAGCTCCTCCTCCATATGTAAGCGGTGCGAGAACGGAATCATCAAATTTAATGCTTATTTTATCTGCTTCTGCTTCTATGGTTCCCTGGTCTGTGGCAACCTGTTCCTCCGTATAACCATCCTTTACACTTTTACCGGCAGCAATCAGAGCACCTTCTATAGAAAGGGATCCCCATGCTGACCATCCTTTCCCCACGCTGGCATTAAAATCGCCGTTTGTATAAATAAGACCTTTAAAATTAGTATCATGTTTTACGTCCAGATTAATATCTCCCTGAGCATAAAGAGCTATATCATCGGACGTTATACCTGCATCTATTACACTGCCCCTGAGATCTATAGTACCTTTTGCATAAATATTGCCTTTCCCTTCTACCAGTTTATCCCAGTTATCCCACTTGATCCTGTCGGGATCATCGTCTATGTCAATATTGCCGTAAATATATTTGCTCGTAGCTGTATCCCAGTTTGCATCAGGCGCATCTGCATAAAGAGAAATACCTTTTTTGGTAAACTTAACTCTAGTACCTCTTATGATAAGATTTCCTGTCTCTCCCAGTTCAGGTGTAGACGCACCATCCGATGCGGCTACTTTAATATTATTAGATATCTCTATGACATAATCTTTTACATTCACTCCGGGAACTATCTGTGTTCCTTTATCAGCAGGTCCTGAACTCCAACCACAGGCATATGTCGCCACAGGTGTAACGGAAGAATAATCTGTTATATTTTCTTCTTTATAATAATAAAGGGTATTTTTAGCAGCATCCATACGGTAAGTACCGGAAGGAAGAGGTGTTGGATTAAACGTAATACCCTTTACAAGATCAGTTACAGGTAGAGCAGGAACCTGCTGTTCAGGCTGATTCTCTTTTATATTATCGGGAACAGGCCCCCAGGGATGAGGGACATCTATGGTACTGCAACCTGATATAACAGCATTTTTATCCATATTTAACCCCCACCAATCAGAATTTTGTTGAATTTTTATAGAAGGACTAGAAGGAGAATTCGCATCGGAATGTATGACAGGTGCAACAGACTTATCGGCACTGGAAAAGTTAAATTCATTTGTCTTTAATGAAATAGTCCCTCTGGAACCATTTTTCATTTTAGCATCTGAAATAGTAAGAGTTAAAAAAACTTCTATATGTCTTACAGTATTCCCCACTGCAGTGGTAACAATAATATCCGCTGTATTTGCAGGCACATCTCCGCGCCATCCCGGGACAGCAGTCTTTCCGTCAAGATTATTAACAGAATAAAATTTTCTGGATTTACCGAATACGGAATCGTTCGGATCAAAAGTTATATAAAAACAGCCTTTATTCTGAAAACTGATTTTTGATTGAGAATTTATATCAAGAAGTTTAAATTTATCCACATCGAGGCCTGTCACGGATATATCCTGATCACCGAAAGAATTGAAGAGATACTCATTGG
>JBEHWO010000571.1:0-4094 GCA_040217695.1 Vulcanimicrobiota bacterium
TTACGACATTAAAAATGAAAATTCCTATACCGTTAAATTACATGGGCCATAATAAATTCAAAAGAACTGTTCAGAAAGACCTTATCGGTATAATGGATATGTATCCCGGTAAAACGATACATATGGGCTACGGAGACATAAACAATTATCCTTTTACCTATGTAAGACCTCTCCTTGTATACAGAGGCAATCCCTGTTTCATAGAAGCTCCTGCAATGTTCGGCGCAGATATACCGGAAAAAACCCTGAATAAATTAAAATCTGGCTATATAAAGATATGGCTCATTCCCCGGGGGAGTGAGCCATTTGAGATAAGAAACTGGTATAATAACAAACCCATCTTCAATGAAGAATTTAAAAAAATCTTCTATGAAAATTACGAATGTAAAAATCAGACGGAATATTTCTGTATATGGATAAAAAAATCGTGACCCGTGACGGGTGACGCGAAATAGTTATTCAATCATACGATCGAATAAAGTATCACACGGGTAAAAGTCTCTATGGAAAGGAGTGTTGAGTATGTCGTCCATATCGACGACATACCTGTCCTGTTGTTTAAAAGGATCTACATGAAAATCGTCAGATCCTTTTTTCCTGTCTTTACTTACATGGGAATCCGATAAAGGAAGCTGATCCAGAGGGGGTTCAACAGTATGAACACAGTAATGTTTCAATATGTGCATAACAGCACCTCCCTTCAATCATTGATTATATTATATCATAAAAAGAAATACACTTATAGTGATTCTAAAAAGAAAGTTCATCAGTGAGTAACGAAAAACGAGAAACATCCTCCCGTTACGCGTTACGATTCTCATATAAATTATTCACCGATGAACTTTTTTCTCCAGTATATCCAGAAAGGCCGGATCAACATTATATCCTGCTTCCTTTAATTTTTTTGTATCTTCCAGTGATTTATCATATTCTTTATTCATATAATAAGCCAGAGCTCTGTTACTGTATGATTGATAGCAATAAGGATCAATATTCAAAGCCTCTGTAAAATCAGCAACGGCTCTGTTATATTCCCCTCTTTTCATATAGGCAACACCTCTCGCGTTAAGACTCATTACATAATCAGGTAAAAGATTGATTGCCCGGGTGTAATCACTGATGGCTCTGTCATAATACTTTTTATTAAAATAAGCGGAACCGCGGTTATAATAGGCTTCCACAAGTTCGGGATTCAGAGAGAGGGCGCGATTGAAATCATCTATGGCTTTATCATATTTGCCATTATTATTATACATATATCCTCTATGATTGTAGACTATATCAACATCATATTTACTTAAAATATCATTGCACATAGTCAAACTGTCTTTCCATACAAGAGTTCTTTCATAGGTCAGTAAAGACAATAAACAGATGATAATGACTGCCACTATAACTAAAGAACCTTTGACTACAGGACTCTTACCCTTTAAAAATCTGTAAAGTAAAATTGAAAATAAAAGAAAAATACCGGTACCGGGAAAATAAACATATCTGTCTGCCATGTTGAAAATAAGAGGCATGAATATATGTGATACGGGAATATAGAAAACAATAAACCATGCTGAAGCAAAAAATAATTCTTTATCTTTTACGGCACTGTATAAAACGAAACAAATGAATAAAATACAGAGGAATAGTGAGATGATAAAATCAATTCTTAAGATATTAACTTCTGTATTGATTTTATATACTGCACTCAATCCTGCGGGCCAGAACAGTAATTTGCAGTATTTGCCGAATACGATGACGGAAACAAACAGGTTTTTAATAATACCTGTTTCTTCCAGTGTTTGAAGTCTCCATTTCTGGGCATGTTGAAAAAAGAAGGACATAAACTCACATCCTGCACCGATAAAGAAAAGGATTAATATAAACGTTATTTTGTATCTTTTCTCCAGCTTAACAGGAAAACAATAAAAATAGAGCAACACCAGCATGGCATAAACACAGCTGAAAGGATGTGAAAAGAGAGCGAAAACGAAATTAAGAACAGATAAGAAATAATAAAAAATCCTCAAGTTCCCGGTTATTTCTGCAGAACGAATAAAACAATAAAAAGATATGAGACAGAAGAGAGCCGACAGCAGGTGTGTTCTGGAGCTTATCCACAGAACGGCTTCGGAATGAACCGGGTGAACGGCAAATAATAATGTAGTTACAGAGGAAATAAAGGTATGTTTAAAAAGTAACTCCAGGGTAAAATAGAGAAACACGAGGGTAATAATAAAAATAATTAAATTTGCAAGGTGATATCCGAAAGGGTTGTTTTTCCAGATAAGATAATCAAGGGAAAAACTCAAATAAACAAAGGGTTTATAGTAAGTGCCTTCTTCTATGATAAATGACGGATTAAATATATCCTTTAAATTTTGAATATTAAAATTTTGAATATGGGGGTTATTGATAACGACAGGGTCATCTATTGCCCAGAAATCATTATTGAGAGAATTTCCATAGATTATTACGGTAAGAATAATAATAAACAATAAAGGATTTACACCCTGAAAAACCTTCATTTATATGCTCCCGTTTCCGTTACTATCCATTAACCTCAGAATGTCCCGCAGTTCATCTGCCATAGCTTCCAGTTCAGTAATTGCATCTCCTGCAAGTTCTTCCGGTTCAGGCAGTTCATCTGCATTTTCTATGGAATTATCTTTAAGCCATGTAATATCCAGTTTATACCCTCTTTCTTTTATCTCGCTTATATGGAACCGCCGGAATCGTCCCTCTTCTCCAGTGTCTGTTCTCTCATCGTGACCGTTAGGGTCTTTGCCGTAACACTTTTCAAATTCAAGAAAATGTTCCTGTGACAGAGGTCTTTCCTTTTTGGTTATGCCGGGCACATTTGAGCGGCCGTCAAAGATCCATACATGTTCCGTAGAAAATCCTTTCTCGAAAAATATGACATTTGCCTTGACTCCCTGGCTGTAAGGAGTAAACGTTCCCCTGGGAAGGCGAAGGATTGTATGAAGATTACAGTCTTTCATGAGTATCTCAAAAACTTCTCCTGCTTTGTCTTCAAAGAGGCAGTTATCAGGAAGAACTATGGCGGCACGGCCGCCTTTCTTTAAGATATTCACTACATGCTGAACGAAATTAAGCTGTTTATTGCTTGTAGAAACGGTAAAATCTTCCCTTTCCGGCGCCTGGTTTGCCCCTTTTGTTCCGAAAGGCGGATTTGTGAGAACACATGTATATCTCTGTCCTCTGTCCGGTTCATAGATTGTGTCACCGAGATAAATTTTCGGTTCAAGGCCATGAAGGAACAGATTCATAAGGGCAAGTCTTCTGGGCCGGGGAACCAGTTCCTGACCGAAATAGGTGGAAGATTTTATTCTTTTTATATCATGTCTGTCAAAGGCACCTTTTGTTACATCTATAAGCCATTCATAGGCACACATGAGAAATCCTCCTGTGCCGCAGGCAGGATCACAGATGGTAAAGTCATGGCTCACTCTCGGGTCGGGTTTCATTACTTTAACTATGGATTGAATGAGGACTCTCGGCGTGAAATACTGTCCCGCTCCTTTTTTCCCTTCGCTTGCAGCCCGTTCCAGGAGTCCTTCGAAGGCCGCACCTTTTACATCTATATTCATGGAAGACCATTCTTCTTCATCGATCATGGTAATGACTTTTTTCAGGTTTACAGGGTTATTAAACCGTGGCATGGATTGAGCGAATATATCTCCGAGAAGACCTTTTGCTTCGCGAAGTTTTCGAAGAATTTCAGAATAATGGTCAGTAAGGTCTGTGCCTGATTTATTCTTTAATGTTTCCCATTCACAGTTTTCAGGTATTTCGATAGATTTTTCGTCTGCCATTTTAAGAAAAAGGAGATATGTAAGCTGTTCTATATAATCTCCGTAATCTATGCCGTCATGCCTCAGGGTATGGCAGAAGCCCCAGAGTTTGTTTACTACGTCTGACATAATTATTACTCCTTGTCTGAACCGGGATTTTCAGGATTTATGGATTAGCAGTATCAATAGAAAAATACTTCAACAATTCCATCATAAAATCTATACGGGAAGTGAATCTTTTAGACATTAAACGATCAAATTGTTCTTTAGTAATATCATCAGTATTTT
>JBEHWO010000572.1:0-4087 GCA_040217695.1 Vulcanimicrobiota bacterium
AAAAAGGATATTTGTAAGATAATAAATTTCTATCGTACATATTACATGAAATAGTTTATTGGTGAGATTATATCCTGTCGGATTTAACCCCCATATAGATCTGTCCGTTAATACAGTGAGTATTGTGAGAGGTCTGTACCGTCCTCCTTCATATCTGATTCCTTCTTTATTTGCAAGAAAGATTTTGTCTGAGTCAAACCTTCTGTCCAGGTATTCAAAATCATCCGAGTGGAAAAAGGCATGCCATGCAGGGTAAGTGGTGTAAAGTATAATCATTATGAGGAATATAATTTGCAGAAGTGGCAGTTTTTTATTCATTTTTGAATTACATACGTGATTCGTAATGCGTGATGCGTAATGCGTGATGTCTATTCCCGTCACGCGTCACCCGTCACGCGTTACGATATTAATGCAACAGATTTGCCGCCAGCTCTGCCAGAGGAGATCTTTCCCCTTTGGTGAGAGTAATATGGGCATATATTTTTTGATCTTTAAATTTTTCCACGATAAAGGTCAGTCCGTTGCTTGTGGAATCAAGATAGGGATTATCTATTTGATAGGCATCACCTGTGAGCACTATCTTTGTCCCTTCACCGGCTCTTGTAATAATTGTTTTTGCTTCGTGAGGGGTCAGGTTCTGTGCCTCGTCAATAATCAGATATTGCTGTGGGAGGCTTCTGCCTCGAATAAAGGTAAGTGATGCAATTTCTACCAGTTTTGATGTAATGAGACTGTCCAGCTTACCTTCCATGCTGGTTTTTTTACCGGTAGTCGTGTAGCTGCTCAATAAAAATTCCATATTATCAAAAATCGGGTGCATCCATGGCGACAGTTTTTCTCCTTCTTTTCCCGGCAGATATCCTATGTCTTTTCCCATTGGTATAAGAGGGCGGTACACGCTCATTTTACGATAGACCTTGTCGTTGAGAACCTTCTGCAGTCCTGCAGCAAGAGCCAGTATGGTTTTACCTGTGCCTGCTTTCCCTAACATAGTTACCAGGAGTACGCTGTCATCGAGTAACATGTCCAGGGCAAAACGCTGTTCTTTATTCATAGATTTTATACCGAATACGTCATTTTTCAGATCTTTTAGCAGATTTATCCTGTTACTTTCTTTATCGTAACGGCCGAGAGCTTTTTTGTTTGCAGGGGTACCAAGGGTAATATACTGGTTTGTATAATATGAAGCATTATGTAATTCATGGTAGCCTTTATCGTAAAAGAGAGCCATTTCTTCATCACTTATCTGATAGAAGTCTTCTCCCGTATAAAGTTCATCAAGGTTGACTTTATCTGCTCTGTAGTCTTCCGATTTAAGTCCCAGTGCCTGTGCTTTAACTCTCATGTTAATATCTTTAGATACCATGATAACTTTTTTTTCGGGGTAACTTTTTTTTATTGCCAGTGCTGTTGCTATTATGAGATTATCATGATTTGTCTGAAAACCTGCAGGTAACAGGTCAACATTATTGGATTTTATGGCTATTTTTAGTATACCGTCTTTCCCGAGAGGTACACCTTCTTCAATATTTCCCTGTTCTCTGAGTTTATCAATATTTTTTATGACTACCCTTGCATTGCGGTTAACTTCCTGTGAGCCTCGTTTGAATTTATCCACCTCGTCCAGAACGATAATAGGAAGGACTATTTCATTATCCTGAAAAGAGAACAAAGCCTGTGGATTGTGAAGCAGAACACTTGTATCCAGAACATAGATTTTTCTGTCACTCATATTATTTATTGTTTCATCTCCTTAAAATATTTGATTCGTGACGCGTAACGCGTGACGCGTAACGCGAAGATGACCCTGAATATTATATTCTATAAGGATTTTAACTCATAAACAGGTAAAGTGTCAAGCAATAAGAGGTTTTTTAAATTCCGGTAATCTTTTACTGAAGTAAGCAGTGAATAGTGAAAAGTGAAAAGCCAGAAAACCTTATCTAATCTGGTTTATAACATATAAAAATATTACTGAGGTGAGCATAAATAATAAATATATGCTCTCGTGACGCGTAACGCGTAACGCGTGACGGGAGGAAGACCTTTATTAAATGCTTATGCTCAGGTCAGTAATTGCTTATGCTCAGGTCAGTAATCATGTAAATCCCGGTCAAACTTATAAACAGGTGAACTGTCAGGCAATAATAGGTTTTAAAGAATACTGTCAATTTGAAAGATTCTGAAAACAGCCATGACCGGTTCGGTCACCACGAAAAATGAGAATCTGTTACTCCCGTCAAGCGTTACGCGTTACGCGTTACGCGTCACGATTCCCATATAAATCCGCGTCATTAATCCGTGTAATCTATTAATCCGTGTAATCCGTGATCTGTTTTTTTGTTTACATTTTGTTAACAATAATCTCTTTAATTATAGAAAATTTAATGTTATTATATAGATGATAATTTAGGAGAAATATATTTTTTTAATATATATAGATAACAGAAAGGAGAAAGACAATGAATATAAGTGACATAGGTAAATCAATGACGTCCGGTAAAATAGAGAAAAAAGCTGCTCCGAAGAAGAAAAAAGAAGCGGAAGAAACAAAAGATTCCGTACAACTCGGAACTTCAGTGGCAACACCGGAAACTCCGACCATGGCAGAGAACAAAAAGGTAGAAACCGGCCCGAAAGAAAAGAAAAGTGAAACAAGAGGTAAAAGCAAAGAGGGAGTTAATTTAAAATTCATCCATATGAATGACTTCCACGGTTATGTCGAAGAACTTGATAAGCCTGAAGAACTGGGCATAATCGGAGGTATAACAAGAGTTGCAGGTCAGATAAAAGATCTTCAGAACCAGAATCCGGACGGAACCATCACTCTTGACGGCGGAGATATTTATGATGGAGGTTTTTACAGCAAGGTAACAAACGGTGAGATAGTCAGTAAGCCTATTGGAGCTATGGGGTTTGATGCAAGTGTCATAGGAAACCATGATGTGACATGGGGGCTTGATGATTATGCAGCCATAGCAAAAGATATGAAAACTGATATACTGGGAGCTGCAAATATAACAGATCTTTCTCCCGGCGGCGATCTGAAATTCATGAAACCCTATAAAATTGTTGAAAGACAGGGTGTGAAAATAGGTATTTTAGGTCTTGCTTCTCCAATGACTGCCCTCTCAACCCCGCAGAAGGGACTCATTGAAGTAGGAGATCCCAGGCAGGCTGCAGAGGGTTTTGTAAAAAAACTCAGAAATGAAGAAAATGTTGATATGGTAGTAATACTTTCCCATCTCGGCCATGATGAAGATGTTAAAATAGCAGAAAAAGTAAAAGGCATAGATTTAATAGTAGGAGCCCATTCCCATACAGCAATGCATGATGCTGAAAAAGTTGGTGACTCCATAATCGTTCAGGCAGGCGGAGAAGGTAAATATGTAGGAGATTTGAACCTGGTATTTGATCCTTCTTCCAAAAAAGTTGTATCTTATAAAGAAAATTTGATTCCCATAACGGCCGATATAAAACCTGATCCGACTGTAACAAAAATCATTGCACCTTATATAGAAAAGTATGAGAGTGTTAAAAATGAAGTACTCGGTAAAACCTCTGAAAATCTGGAATTAATATCAAATAAGAGAACAAACCTGTGTAACCTCTTTGTAGATGCCCAGAAAAAAGATTCTGATCTGGCGGTAACATCCTCTTTCTCTATAAGAAAAGGTATAGAAAAGGGCGATGTAACAACAGGCAAACTCTTCCAGATGTATCCCTTTGACAATGAACTTGTACAGGTCAAAGCAAAAGGTTCTACAGTATTGAAATTCCTCGAAGGAGGTCTCAGGTTTGTAGAAGGAGATAAGGACAATTATGCCCTTGTATCAGGACTGTCTTATGAATTTAATCCCACTCTCCTTGAAGGAAACCGTATCACATCTGTTACTTTTAAGGGTAAGAAGATGACCCCACAGGAATTTGCAAAGAAAAGTATTACCATGAGTATGGACAATTATACCTATGGAAAATCCTATTTCAAAGAAGGCAAAATGCTCCAGAAATATGGCAGGGTATTTGACGTATTGAAAGATTCTATAAAATAGAATTCTCCTCTCAAGAATATTTACAAAGAAACATA
>JBEHWO010000573.1:0-4080 GCA_040217695.1 Vulcanimicrobiota bacterium
ACATACAGGGCTTAAAATAATCTCTTTTTACAAGCCATTCATTTGAGTAAATAATGTTGTCTGCACTAAATTCTCCCCATGATATGTCTTTTAGATTTACTTCTTTTTCTTCAGTAACTGCCACTTCATCCATAATCTCCATTACTGCCTTCAAGCAATTTTCTTTATCAAATATAGCTACATCTGCTCTATGACCTGAAGGAAGCATATAATCCAGTGAAACTATAACATCTTTTGTAGAAAAATATTGCCTGCTTAATTTATTACACTTAGAACATCTTCTCAGTAGATATATTTCTTTTTCTTTTTCTATGGCTTCTCTTACTGCCCATCTAGCTTCAAGATGCTTTCCTGTCTCAGATACAAAATCACAGTATTTAGCAGTAAATTTATCTATACGTTTTATGATTTGTTCTATATTATCTGGTGTAAAATTAAATTCGTTCTTACCGATTAAATATTTTATTTCCCGTAGTTTTATTCTTAATTCTTCTTCTGTAAATGGGGTATTAATTAACTGCTTTAAAGTCTCTTTCTGGTATTCTGATGAAGATATTATATTATTTAATCCGGAAAGACTTTTTTCTGTAAATTTACAGAGGATATTTTTATGAGTAAAGAAGTTCTGAGGAATATGTTCCAGAGGAATTTTCTTATAGTCAAAAATAACTTCTTCATGGCAATCCGGGCATAGAGCAAGTAGAGGAAATTCTAGAAAGATAAATATGTAAAAGGAAAATACACTTGCTATAGATTTTATAAGGTTTATGGTACATTTTTCATTGGGTTTTTTATAGTAAACCTGGGCCCAGAACGTAGTATAAATATCTTTGCCGTTTTTTAGTTCTTTCAGGATTTTTTCTATACCTTTTGAATAACTGTAATACTTCTGAGCATCTTCTCTGGAAATTATTTTATCCTGAAAATTTAGTGCAAATGGAACCTTATGAATTCCCTGTATATCACTAAGAAAGGTCTCAAAGATTGTAGAGCCAGTTTGTTTCAGTTTATATATTCTGTTACTTTTATGGGCATATTCAGAATAGTCTAACATTATTTTTAACTCCTATTTCAGAATTTATACTAACAATAGTTATTACAGACTACTGGCATAAGGTTCAAGTCCATGCTACATTATACGTGTGATATATGTACTGCCTATATTTTATCATTTAAAACTCTCTTTTATCTTCTTTAGAGGTTCTTTAAATACCTTTTCCAGATTAATCATTGACTCAATCATAAAGTCCATCATTTTCTCCCAGTCGTCTTTATTATAAACGTTTACATCTTTCTTCTCGGCTTTTATTCTGCAAGCTTTTTTATTATCCAGCCTCTCCCACTCCAATTCAGTTCCGAAGGCTTTTTCAATCTCTTCCTTGTGTTTCTTTAGTTCATCAAATATGGCTTTGTTTTCCTTTGCTTCAGACTTCCCAATGTAAATCTCTGACCGGGCATACTGTTTAGAGATGACAAAACCAAAAGTAATTCCGCCAAAGCCTATACCGGTAGAAATCCATGAGTCTTTTGTTGGGGTGATGTTTTGAAATAAGGTGGATTTGGGGTTCATTTGCTTTAAAATCTCAGCCCAGAACTCCTTACGAATGGTATGCCTTAGTTTTTCCCCTTCCTGGGAAGTAATATCATGCTGAGTCTTTTCAGCCATACTGATAATATACTCTTCAGCGTCTTTCATAGGAATGATTTGTTCAAGGTCTAAAAATAACTGCTCATTCAGTTGGTAGGGGGTTACTTTAAAGCACTGTAGCCTCAGATTGTAATTCAGAAGCCATAGGACTGTAGAGGTTACTTCTTTACGGAAGTTTGCTGCCACAAACATAATCCTTTGCGTCTGGCCTTTGTTTAGAGATAGTTCCTCATAGTCCTCAATCTCAAAAAACTCCAGCAGTTTATCCTCCGCCTTTTCGTTACTTCCCTTTTTAGTTAGGTATTCCTGGTATATGGACTTTATTTCTTCCGTTTTCAGGGTAGAGCAGTATGAGGCGTATTTAAGAGCTTGCCATGTGACGTTTTTCCCAGTGTCGTCGAGTTTATTCTCAATAATTACCAGGTTTCCATCTTTATCCAGAGCCAATAAGTCAAGTCTTTCTGAAGTGTCTTTAAAGCCACAGAACTCCTTCTGAATGATTAAAAGTTCCTCTCCAAGTGCCTCCGGGTTCTTATCCAGCCATTCTTGAAGGTTGTCCCTCTCTTTAAATCCTAATTCACTGAACGTTTTCTCACAAATCTTGGATATACTATTCTTTTCTTTGTCAATCAGATACATCTCTTACCTCCTCTGTATTACTGGCTTAGGTATCATCTTTATAGTTGGCTCGTGGTAGACTCCTGTATATATCTGGTAAATGACTACTATGACTATAACGCCGACTTGCTGCTTTATTTTTACCTTTTCCAACTGGTCTTTCCTTCAGTTTTTTATTCAGGTTTCCCTTCGGTCCTGAAAACTTTTCAAAACACTTTATTATAAAACTTATCTCTTCTTCCTGAGCGTCTAAGGACCGTAACTTCTTTTTTAGTGTCCCTTCTCTTTTTTCGTTGAATACTGACGATGCTCTTTCTTCCAGATGTGATAGTATCTTAGGGTTTACCTTACCTTTTAACTTTTCTACTCCCTCATAGGTAATTTTTACGTATACAGGCATGAAGTTTTCTACCTCTCTTTATATCTCTAGCATTCAGCGACTTTTCCTGGTAATAATATTTCATCAAGCTTCCTCTGCATTTTTATTGATACTATAAATAATCTCTGTTGTTTCTTCTGCGTTTTTCTGGTTAAAGACTCTATTTATTATGTTCCCACTGTGTTTTTTATTTTCATTAAAGATTCTATATTTGCAAAGGTGATTCCTACTTTCCGGTAGAAATCGGAGAATACATGAGCCAGGGCGGCGGGGAGAAAAGGGGGAGTGGTAGACCTGACATGAGGATTGGCAGGAGCTGGGGTGAGGGTTGTGGAGTTAAAGCAGACAACCTTTTTTTATGATAGTAATATCCTCCCGGCTATGGGGGAATTTTTTATCCGGGCAGCGAACTATATAGAGATTACTATTACTGAGGAGGAAGAAAATGTCCGTGCCAGATTTCCAGTCTTTGATGTTACCAGCAGTCAAGTTATTGAAAGACGGTAAGGAATACAATAAAACAGAAATAACAAATAGTTTGGCGAAAGAATTTAATCTATCGGAAGAAGATCTTCATCTGTTATTGCCGTCGGGAAAGCAGACGGTGCTTTCAAATAGAGTCGGCTGGGCGTTGACATATTTGAAAAAAGCAAAGGTATTAGAAGCTGTTAAAAGAGCTGTAGTCCGTATAACTCCACGTGGTCAGGATTTACTGAAGAGTAAGCCTGACCAGGTTAACATGAAAACACTGGAGCGGTATCCTGAGTTTCTAGAGTTTAAGAGTGTGAATGCTAATCATCAGAACAAAGGCGAAGAAAAACCTGACCAGGGGAGTGAAACTCCTGAAGAAACCCTGGAGAAGATTTATGAAGAGTTAAAGAATACCCTGGCTCAAGAGCTTCTCGAATGTATAATGAAGTGCTCTCCTCAGTTTTTCGAAAACCTGGTAATAGACTTGCTCCTCGCTATGGGCTATGGTGGCTCCCGAAAAGATGCCGGGCAAGCAGTAGGTAAAAGCGGAGACGGTGGAATCGATGGAATCATAAAAGAAGACAGGCTCGGACTCGATAACGTGTATATCCAGGCCAAAAGATGGGACTCTACTGTAGGAAGACCAGTGCTTCAGGCTTTTGCAGGGGCACTCATAGGAAAAAAGGCAAATAAAGGAGTCTTTATTACAACTTCCTCTTTTTCTAAAGACGCAAGAGATTACGTAAATACCATATCTCCGAATCTGGTCTTAATTGACGGGAAAGAGCTGGCAAATCTTATGATAGATTATAACGTTGGAGTTACTGATGTTGCAAAGTATGTCCTGAAAAAAATAGACCTCGATTATTTCGACCTACAGTAAAATTATCTTCAGGGTAAACAGGGTAAATGTTTCTTTGACAATTTCTTCTCTGAGTGTTTACAACCCTTTCCGTAAAGAGTC
>JBEHWO010000574.1:0-4079 GCA_040217695.1 Vulcanimicrobiota bacterium
AAAAAACAATAATTTTAAAGAAATACCGGGATTAAAATTAAATATAGGCTGGGATTATTATCAGCTCGGAGAGCTGGACATAGCCTATGAGTTTCTTAAAGAAGGTCTCGATATTGCCCATACCGATCGGCTCAGGGTATATTCCCTTTATTTTACTGCCATGGTTTATGAAGAAAAAGGAGAAGATGAACGTGCTTTTTCTTATTTTTCAAAGGCTCTGGAAATTTCAAAAAAACTGGAAGATGTTGAAAAACAACTTATTATAAGCACTATGATGGCCCGTCTCTATGTGAAAATAAAAAAATATAAAGAAGCAAAGCAGATTGTTCATGAAAATAAATATCTTTTAAATGAAGATTACTCTTATATAAAAAGAGAAAATCTTCTTATACTTGCTGAAATAGAACTTATGGAAGGAAATTTTAAAGAGTCTCTGGTTTTAGCAGG
Source organism: Vulcanimicrobiota bacterium (assembly GCA_040217695.1). Lineage (GTDB taxonomy): Bacteria > Vulcanimicrobiota > SpSt-956 > SpSt-956 > JAKJGF01 > CALARM01. The sequence goes on from JBEHWO010000574.1 coordinate 448, forward strand.
TCATGTATTAAAAGAAGCTCACAGGGATGTAGATGTTTTTCAGCTTTTTATAGCCAGTTACCTTATGAGCCTTCTTTCTGAAGAAGAAGGTGAAATAATAAAATGGAGAAATGAAGCTGCTGCACTGCTTGATAAATTATTCGGTCATGAAAAAAGAAAAGCTATGAAGTATTTTGCTTCTCTTGAAAAATTTCTTGTTAAAGAACTTACCTGTATTACAACAAAAATAAACAGTGAAAATTACCGCGTTAAACTCGGGGAAAAAGAATATTATTCCGATTTTGCCGGTGTCGAAAAACTCAAGTCAGATATGTCTTCTTTTGACCTTTTTATAGATCTTGCAGGCTGTACTGTATGGGAACATACCGCAGGTTTTATAGATTTCAGCCGTAAAAGAAATCTGGCGTCTCTCCTTTTTTATTTTGTCAGGAACAGAGGTAAAAGTTTTACTTTAGAAGAATTATACTCTGCCATATGGAAGAGTAAATTTTATAAAAATGACGGTTCTACTGTAAAGACTTCTATTTCCCGGCTCAGAAAACTTCTGGAACCTGAACCGGAAAAACCAAAATATATTAAGATATTTTCTCTCCCTTATCAAAAGGAAAGTAAATATTATTTCTCAGAAGACGTAAATTTTTGCTTTATAGAAAAAATGGAACAATCGGCGGAGTATTATGAATAAACTTGAATTGTTTGATAAAGAAGTGAAACTGCTTGCCCCCTGGCTTGTTAATGAAAGAGATTTCCTGAGATTAAAATCACTTTTCAGCAAGGAACTTTATATTATGACAGAGTTTTCCCCGGGCCCGGACTCTCTCGGTATTATGCTGGAAGGGTCAGGAGAAGATTATATTTCAAATCTTATAACCTTTATGACTGATTCAGGTATCGGAAAAGAACAGATAGAAACCTTTAAAAATTTGAACAGATATTTTAAAGATATCGACCCTGTATGTTTTAAAGTAGATTTTGCCTGTAATAAAGATTTGAAGGTAAGTTTTTACCACAGATGCGATGTGTCTTTTAAAGAAGCAGAAACGATAATGAAAGAATTGAACATAAAATATGATTCTATAGATTATTTAATGAAAATTGCACCTTTTCTCTCAAAATATAAGACTCTTTATATAGCCTTACGTTATAACCGATCAAATGATATTATGTTTAAAACCTTTTTTTCCTGTCTTACAGACGATTTAGGAGAGGATTTTTACAGAGCTATAGCTGCCATAGTGGTTAAACTGAGGCTTTCCCATGAACTTATTAATTTGTTTACAGATTTACGTAACAGTCTTTCTTCCGAAAAACATATAGTTTGTGTGTCTTTTGCTTTTACAGACAGACTGGAGCCTTTCCTGAAGTTTGATTATGATGAAGTGCCTGTCAGTTATGTTTCAGATCTTTATAAACGATTGAACATCTCTGATGTAAATAATTATGATAAATATTTAAATGTTGACAGATATTCTTACTTTGGCTTTAAGTGTATAAATGATAAATTGCCGTCATTCAAAACTTATTTTACCAGAAAATACTCTTTAAGAGATGAGCAGAGAGAACTTTTTAAAATGGCCAGTGACGTCAGGAATATTTTAGAGAAAATAGATTGTTCTCATTAAGATTGTAATCTTTTTGTAACCAATTTGTAACTTGCATGTTATTATGGTGAATGTTATAGTAAATAACATAAAAATAGAAAATAAAAAAAAGAGATTTTAAAAGGAGTGTGTTTTATGTCAACTATTAATCCGAATCTTGGAAATGTTACTTCTACAAAAGTAACGGAAGTAAAGACAACAGAAGTAAGATCTGCCGGTGCCGCAGCTCCCGGTGCTCCCGCACCGCCTGCTCCTCCTTCCCGCCCCATGCCTTCCGGTACTGCTGTTTCAGACACAGGTGATGTAAATGAAGAAGAAGAGATACCACAGCTCGACCTGGTAGGGGAAGTTAACTGGGATGATGTGGAAGCAGTAAAGGATTTTATAAAAACCTTTGATTTTAATAAAGACGGCGCTGTAGATGAAAGTGATGTAGTAATAATGCAAAATTATATAAAACATAAACAGCAGCCCCGTGATGTGAAGATGAATGTCCGCACCCATGGCGATCTCACAGGTGACAAGAGAATCAATGCAAAAGATGTAAAGAAATTAAGAGAACAGATTGCTAAATTTGATGTTAACGATACAGGTAAAGTAACCGGAGAAGATGCGAAAGCAATAGAAAATTTCATAAATAAATTCAATGAAATAGGCGAAATAAAATGGAAAACCGGCACATGGCCATTGAGAACAGAACATTCCAAGCCTGATGGTATTAATAAGGCCGATGCCGCCGTAATTAACAGAGCTATTGACGGAAGCCAGGATGTAGACGGAGACGGAAAGATAACTGAAAAGGATGAAATTCTGGCCGAGAGAGTTTATCTCCTAATGGACCTTGATAATGACGGAGAAGTCACTCAGAATGATCTGAATATATTTAATAATTTGTTTAATAAACTGAATGTCAGATAAATAATTCAGACAAATATAAACGATCTGGAAGACAGAATATATGGATAATTCATAGTATATTTCTTGTTCGATCTTTCAGATCGTTTTTTATTAATTTTTCTGTCGATTCTTTACATTTTTTCGAATTTGAGTGATAATTGAGTCGTGAGTCGTGAGTCGTGAGTCGTGAGTCGTGAGTCGTGAGTCGTGAGTCGTGAGTCGTGAGTCGTGAGTCGTGAAAAGTGAAAAGTGAAAAGTGAGTAGGGGCGACCCTCTGTGGTAGCCCGGTACCCGCTGAAACCACGCATTACGACCCACCCGTCACGCGTTACGCGTCACGATTATAGTGTGAGAGAAGGTATGAAATATATGACAGAACAGGAAGAAGAATTTCAGGAAATTCAGGCTGAATTTATGATGGAATTTTTCAGTGATTTTGACGATTATTTTGATTTGCAGTCCAATTTGAAACAGCTGGAAATACCACTGCTTAAAACTATACCTGATATAGCACTTATTATACCGGATAATTTACCTGATTTTAAAGATTTTACTCTGGAAGATGAAAAAATTGTTTATCCTGACCCTCCGGAAAGTTCTATTGAAGCGGAGTTGATGTAGGTCAATGAATTATAGTCCTAATTATGACGTAAATAAAACTTCTTTTCTGTATAGTTACCCTCAGGCAACAGATAAAATTTTAGAAAAAAAAATAGATAAACCTGCTTCAAATATTGAAGAAGTAAAATCCCCGCATCAGGCTGTTCTTTCGGAAAAGAAGCAGGAATTAACAGAGACTGTTTCTGTTAAACTTGCCGGAAAATTTGACGAACTGGACGTAGTAAAAAATCTAAAATCTTCTCCTGAACATGGTGAAGCAGTTCTTAAGATTCAGGCTGAAATGGCCGGCGCTATTACGGGTAATTTGCTGGATGACTCTCTTGTAAAAAAAGAAATTTCTTCTATAAAATCTACTACTGATAATTTTCTGAATAAAATTGACCATGTAGTAGATAAAGAAGTTAACCGGAAAAGCAATGAAGTTTTGAAACAAACAGACGGTGACTACAGGAAAAGTGACATTTCGAATATTGCCGTATCAGCAAAGAAAGAAATTTTAGAAAAACCATTGGA
>JBEHWO010000575.1:0-4073 GCA_040217695.1 Vulcanimicrobiota bacterium
AGGCGGCATTAACGGCAATGGTGTTGAACGGGCCGTTGAACTGACTGTGGAGATGTTTAGTAATGGAGAAGAGGTCATAATGGCTGACGACTATAATGACACGAATGTATCAGTCAAGGTAGTTAAGCTGATTCAAAGCTACACGAAGATAATTGATATGATGGTATGGAGAAAATAGATGTTTCCTACCCCTAATGTGGCTGTTACTCCCCAAACGTATCGATAGAAGTATAACTAAAGTATCCAATGGAGGTAATTATGGAGCCTTGTTTAGTTACAATTGCTGTTCCGGTTTATAATGTTGAGAACTATTTGGATACATGTATAAAAAGCCTGATTAGCCAGACATATGAAAATATCGAGATTATTTTAGTAAACGATGGATCAACTGATTCCTCTTTAAAAATTTGTAATAACTATCTTTGTGACAATAGAATCTCCATAATTGACAAAAAAAATGAAGGGTTAAGTAGTGCAAGGCAGGCGGGTATTGATAAAGCGAAGGGAGATTATATATGTCTGGTTGATTCTGACGATTATCTTGAAAAAGATTTTGTGGAAAAAATGTATTCGAAAATCAGTGCTGAAAAGTCAGATATATGCGTATGTGCTTCGCGATTCTATTCAGAAAGATATAATAAAATTTATGGATTCAGCAGCAAGATTAGTTCACCTGTAAAAATTACTAAAAATAATATTGAAAATCGTTTTTTTTCTTTTTTGGGATGCTATTATGCAAGCGACTCTTGGAATAAGATTTACAAAACCGACTTTCTTAGGCAAACAGGAGTTAATTTTTCTTTAAACAAAGAATTTAATGGCACAGACCTTTTATTTAATCATTGTCTGATACTCCATTTACCACAAGTCTCTGTGTTGAACGAACCGTTATACAATCATCAAATACTCAATAATTCCAGAGTGCGGCGAAAAAATAAGCAACTTCAAAAGGGCTTCATGGTTATAATGAGTCAAATCATTAACGAAGTAGAAAAACTTGAATATTCAGATGCTATAAACAAACAACTTAATTGTCTTTATGTAAGGTTCCTAAGAATAGCTGCCGAAGATATTTTTTCAGAATTTGACTCAAGAGAATTAAAAGACAGATTTAATGAGTTCTTTTTGATAAGCAAACAGTTTTTACTTGATAATCCAAGATTAAGTTTTAACACAAAACATATGAATACATTATCGTTAAAAATATTTTGTTATTGCCTTAAGAATAATAGTTCTTTTCTGCTCAAGTATCTAAGATTTCGGCAAAAAACCTTTATGTTACTGAATAAACTTCCATAAAAATTTAGTAATAGTAATATAGTACAAGCACTATATGGTAAGTTACCTCGAAATATACCATCTCATTCTGTATGCATAGGGATTACTAGCGTACAAATTAAAAACAGGAAAGATGAGTCTACTAATGAGAAGTAAAAAAGCTTTGGCTAATATCTCGGCATCACTCCTGTTGCAAATTACAACTATTATATGTGGGTTTATAGTACCAAGACTTATAATTGGAACATATGGCTCAAGTGTTAATGGGCTTATTTCTGCGATTATTCAATTTTTGGGATATATAGCACTACTGGAAGCTGGGGTTGGTGGTGTAGTCAGAGCTGCATTATATAAACCTTTGGCAGGTAAAGATGTGGACTCGATTAGTAGAATATTGAAATCTACTGAAAAGTTCTTTAGAAAAATCGCATATATATTCATCGGTTATATGATTATTGTGGCAATTGGATTTCCTCATATAGTAAAGAATGATTTTAATTATATATTTACATTGACATTAGTATTAATTATTGGGATAGGGACTTTTGCCCAGTATTTCTTCGGCATAACATATCAACTTTTATTACAAGCTGATCAAAGATTGTATTTTACCTCGGTATTACAGATAATAACTTTAATTGTTAATACAATAATTGCTGTTGTTTTAATAAACTTTGGTGCAAGTATTATTATTGTAAAATTGTGCAGTGCAGCAGTTTTTATTATAAGGCCCGTTGTATTGAATATATACGTCAATCGAAAATACAAAATTATTAAAGACTGCCGTACAGATAATAATGCACTTAAACAAAGATGGGATGGGATGGGTCACCATATCGCGTATTTCTTGCACTATAATTCGCCTATTGTCGTATTAACATTATTCACAAATGTTAAAGAAGTATCAGTCTATTCAGTTTATTTGATGGTTGTTGTGGCAATAACAAACCTAACAACCACTTTTTCATCAGGAATAGAGGCTGCTTTTGGAAATATGATTGCAAAGAGAGAAGAAAAGACTCTACATAGATACTTCAATGTTTTTGAGTTTTTCTTTTTTTGTGTGACTACAGTACTTTTTACAAGTACCGCGTTACTTATCATACCTTTTATTTCTGTATATACAAGAGGTATAACCGATGTGAGTTATTTTAGACCACTTTTTGCGTATTTACTGGTAGCTGCTGAAGCGGCTTATTGTATACGATTGCCATACCATTCTGTAGTAATTGCAGCCGGACATTTTAGACAGACAAGAAATGGTGCGTTTGTTGAAGCAACAATTAATATTATATTATCCGTTATTTTGGTTAATTTATATGGACTTGTGGGTGCTGCCGTTGGAACTCTATGTGCCATGATTTTTAGAACAATTCAATATGCATATTATCTTGCTAAGAACATTTTACGTAGAAGGATCAGTAAATTCTTTAAAAGATGCACTGTTAGTTTTTTGTCCGTTATAGTTGCGGTTATAATCATAAAAATACTTCCATCAATGATCATAAATACATATATTAAATGGTTTTTTTATGCGTGCGAGATAACGGCTATTGTAGTTGCTGTAACTCTTTTGATAAATTCTCTTTTTTATTTTAAAGATATGAAAGAATTAGTTTATGTTGTAAAAAATATGTTTAGACAAAAATTTAAGATTCTAGAGAACAAAGTATAAAGTATAAATAGCGTAAATGGACTATACAATCAGCAGGCGTCGGGACCAATCTGGATCGAAATATAAAGGAGGCAGACTAAACGTGAGATGGGACGTGAGCAAAACTTGTCTCATTACTGGAGCAGCAGGTTTCATCGGTTTTTTCTTATCTAAGAAACTGCTGGAGCAGGGCTGCCGGGTGATTGGTATTGATAATATAAATAACTATTATGATGTTAATCTAAAACACGCGCGTCTGAAATTGCTCAAATCCTTTGAGCAATTTGATTTCATCTATGGCGATATATTTGACAAGGATATGATTACTAAGACAATTGAAGACCACAAGCCAAATCTTGTTGTTAATCTGGCTGCTCAGGCGGGTGTCCGTTACAGTATTGAAAATCCGAATGCCTATATTCAGTCAAACATTGTCGGTTTTTTTAATATACTGGAAGCCTGCCGGCATAACCCCATTGAGCATTTAGTCTATGCCTCATCCAGTTCGGTTTATGGAGCGAACCCCAAAATCCCCTTTTCTACAGCCGACAAAGTGGATAAGCCCGTCAGCCTGTACGCGGCTAGCAAAAAGACCAATGAACTGATGGCCTATACCTACAGTCATTTGTATAGTATCCCTGCTACGGGGTTGCGCTTTTTTACCGTATATGGGCCATATGGAAGACCGGATATGGCTTACTATTCTTTTACCAAAGCCATACTGGAAGGCCAGCCAATTAAAATTTTTAACAACGGCGATATGTACAGAGACTTTACATATATTGACGATATTATTACTGGTATCGTAAATGTTTTGCCCCATCCGCCCATGAAAGATGAAAATGGAGCACCATACAAAATATATAATATTGGCAATAACAAACCGGAAAAACTTATGGTTTTTATTCATACTTTGGAAAAATGCCTGGGCAGAGAAGCAATCAAAAAATATTATCCTATGCAAGCAGGGGATGTTTACCAAACTTACGCAGATGTAACAGACCTAATGAATGACTTTGATTTTAAGCCGGATACACCAATTAGTGTTGGACTAAAAAGATTTGTGGAGTGGTATAGAGAATATTATAAAGTTTAGAGTTGCGGTCTAGTGGATTAAGCCCATCAACGCCAATAATTACAC
>JBEHWO010000576.1:0-4072 GCA_040217695.1 Vulcanimicrobiota bacterium
CTGTGCGGGCATAAGGCTTCAGGTGAAAGTTCCAATATGGAAAAACTTTATTCTCTTCTCTGCCGGAACCATTTCGTGCAGAATCTCTCAGGTTTTTTCAAAACCCCTGTCCTCTGGAGCAGAGTAATACCACATATGAAACTTTTAAACGGAAGAAAAGAAAAAACTGACAGAGAGATTGTTTCTGAAATATTAAGTTACCTCACACTGGGAGCAATCTCCCAGAAAGACGGGGAACCTCTCTTAAGGCCGAAAATCCATTATTTTATCCAGGGACTTCAGGGAATTTATATAAGTTTTGATGATAAGGGCCCCCATATATTTTTTGATGAAATCTCTGCCAGAGAAAATTCACCCTCCATATATTATCCACTCCTTCTCTGCAGAAACTGCGGACAGCATTATATTTTCGGATCTATTTCAAAAGAAATTGCATCAGGAAACGGGAGTTATATGGAATTTCGTTCCGGTGATTACGAACAGGGAGAAGAGGAAAAAATCTATCTCACTGATATTCTTCATACTCAGTTAGAAGAAATCAAAGGACAGGAAAACTTTTATCAGTGCAGTTTCTGCGGAAGTCTTCATAGAGAAGACTATGGAGAATGTTTGAATGAAAAATGCAGAGTAAAAACAGGATTGATAAAACTTCTCGGCTTTAAAGAAAACCTGGATAGCTGTAATGCCTGCAGACGGGGAAACACTGTTGTACAGACCCTGAGTCAGGAAGTATATGACGTAATGATTCTTGCCCAGTCTATGCTTTCTTCCATGAATGAAAAAGTGCTTCAAAAATTACTTGTCTTTGCCGATAACCGTCAGGATGCAGCTTTTCAGGCAGGATGGATGGAAAGCAGATCCCTTCGTTTCAGATTAAGACACCTTCTTTACCAGCTTCTTCATGAAAAACCTGAAAAAGTCTGGGATTTTTATAAACTTTCAGAAGAAATCCTCCTTCGGGCACAGCAGGAGAAATTGATAAAGAGATTCTCATGGGATAATGAGGTTCAGTTGAAATCTGTGACCTGGTTTATGCTGGAAGAATTTGCCTCACCCAGAAGAATAAGAACAAAACTGGAACAGCTTGCTATGGCAGGTGTATTCTATGACCATCTGGATAAAGACAGAGACGAACTTTTCCTGGATAAATGGAGTAAAATTTTAAATACAGGTAAAGAATCTCTGGTAAATATAATCAAATCAATACTGGATTATTACAGACTCCGTCAGAATCTCAGTCATCCTTTACTTCAGAGACTATGGCAGAATACAGACCAGGAAGTTTTTAAAGGATTAATTACTATTACACAACACAGCCATCCCTCTGTTATCGTTCTGGAAAAACCTTCAAAATCAAACAGTATTCTCATGGGGTGGATTGCATCAAACGGCAGGTCAGGCCCTCAGGTAATGATGACAAAAGCAATAAATAATATTACAGCAAAAACAAGGGATGATTTCTTAAAAGAGCTGTGGGAATGGTTAAGTGATAAAAAATTGCTCGTAAATGCTCAGTTAATAAAGAAACGTTACGGGAAAATTGAAAAAATGGATATACCTGCAAACAGTAAACAGATAAATATAGAAAAAATAGGTATCAGAGAAATAGACAGTAATATGATGTGCGGCACCTGCAGAAAGGCTGCTCTGCCAGAACTTCCGAGCAAATCCTGCCCCGGTTATACCTGTAAAGGTTTTGTGGAAAAAAGAGGAAGAGATAAAGAACATTTTGACGTAGTTCAATATACAGAAATGTCTTTTGTCCCACTGAGACCCTATGAACATTCTGCCCAGATAAATAAAGAAGAAAGGGAAAGGATTGAAAAGGAATTCAAAAAAGAAGATACTTCTGAGATAAACTGTATTGTATGCACTCCTACCCTGGAACTTGGAGTGGATATAGGAAAACTTGAAATGGTTCTTATGAAAAATGTGCCTCCCACACCTGCCAATTATGCACAGAGAGCAGGGAGAGCAGGAAGAAAACACAGAATAGCAGTGATATTTGCCTATTGCAGGGGTTCGGAACATGACAGATATTTTTTCAATAATCCTTCCGAAATGATTTCCGGCGCTATAAGAGTGCCTGCTTTTTCAATGAAAAACGAACCTCTTATAAGAAAACATATCCATTCAATGGCTTTAACTGTTCTCAGGGGATTATGTAATGAAGAGGAAAAGTTAATTCTGAAAAAGACCTTCCCTCAGTATATTATGGATTACCTGTGTGAAACCTTTGAAGAAGACGGACAGGAGAGAACCAGATACAGAACACATCCTCAGGATATATCGGAATTTAAAGAACTGATTTCAAAATACAGAGAAAAAATCCTGAAAAGATTAAAATCAGTCTTTACTGATAACTGGCCTGAAACAGACAGAGAAGCAGTAGATAATTCTAACCTTGAAAATTATCTTTCCACTATGACAGAAAACCTTCAGAGCCATATTAACCGCCTCTTCTATGAAGTTAATGCATACAGAGATGTAATAAAGGAATATAATCGCAAAGAAACAGAAGGTATTAAATTAACAGATGAAGAAAAGGGAGACAAAAGAAGATTTCAAAATGCCCTGGACAATTACTCCAAAAAGAAACAGGACAATTACAGTCTCAGTTATCTTTCTACAGACGGATATTTCCCCGGTTATACCATGAACAGAAGTTCCATTTCAGCCCAGTGTCTTGAACCTTTTCTTGAAGTGTCAAGACCTGCCAGTGTGGCTTTAAGAGAACTGACCTCTGCCAATATGGTATATGCAAACAGAGTGGAGTTTCAGGTGAAAAAAGTAAACTTCTATCGGTTTAAAGCAGATAATCCTGACTTTAAATTCGAACAATTAAAGACCTCTATGATTCTTGATCAGGAGAATAAAAGAATTATTGACCCTAAAATTGCCAGAACTGAGGGAGGAATTAAAGAAGAAATAAAAATTGATTCATATCAATTAATAGACGTAGAACTTAAAAAAGTAGATGAAATCAATGACAGCAGAGATACAAGAAGAAGAGTTGCCTTTAATATCTATCCTCTCATAATAGGAGAACATCATGGAGGAGAACTGGGTAAAATAGGAGATTTAACCTATAAATTCCTGAAAAAAGAAAAATTCAGACTGATTAATACAGGTCCGAGAGGTAAAAGCCAGGCCCCGCAGGGTGTGGGCTTCCCCATCTGTCCAAAATGTGGAAATATGCGTTCACCCTTTGCAAGTGCAACAGAAATTGAAGATTTCAGTAAACGCCATAAACAAACCTGTAAAATCGATACTATCGACTGGGCATCATTTCATGTAGAAATAACTTCTGACATGTTACTCATAGGCCCCTTTGCCGAAGAAGGAGATGCAGTTAATATCCTTGAGTCTGTAGAAATAGGCTCCAGAATGGTTCTGGATATGGGAGATTCCGAGGTAGAATCTTATCTGCTGAATGAAAGTAAAGGGAAATCCTGGATAATTCTCTTTGACCCCATCCCCGGAGGAACAGGTTTTTTACCTCAAATATGCCGGAACTGGAAATTGATAGCAGAAAGATCCATAGAAGCACTGGGAAGCTGTAACTGCATAAAAGCCTGTTACAGATGTATGAAACGTTTCAGAAATCAGAGTTATCATCAATTACTGGACAGAGAAAAAGCAGTGAATTTAATGTCTGAACTTATTGTGGACTTTGAAAAACAGCATGATATTCCTCCCGTATATACGGAAAAAACAATAGTGATAGACAGTGCAGACAGCCCGGCAGAAGTAGATTTTATAAAGATATTGCAGAAAAAGAATTTCCCTGTGCCGGGAGAGTCACAGTATAAGGTGGAGCTTGGAGGAGGAAGTTTCACTGTGGCAGATTTTGCTTATCCTGATGAAAAGATTTTGATATTTATTGACGGGTTATCCAAAAAAATTCACGGAAATCCTGAACAAAGGAGAAAGGATACGCTGTTACGGGCAAAGGCCGAGTTAAAAGGTTTTCATGTTGTGGAAATTTCGAAGCAGGGACTTGAGGATGAAGAGATACTTTCACTGATTCTTGATAAGATTTCTATTTATTTAAATAAAGAGTAAATTATAA
>JBEHWO010000577.1:0-4066 GCA_040217695.1 Vulcanimicrobiota bacterium
TTTGTCGTGGGGTCTGATGTCGATACTAAAGAAACTATCGAAAAAACCGTCGATTTTGCTATAGAATCCGGCCTTACTACAATGCAGATGTGGATATTGACTCCTCTGCCAGGCTCTGATGTATACAGACAGATAAATGAAGAACACAGGATATTTAATACTAACTGGAAGTATTTTGACTGTCAGCATTCCGTATTTTTCCCCAGTCTTATGAAACCCAGTACTCTTGAGCTTGCTCTGGCAGAAGCAAATAAAAAGTTTTATACCTTTAAGAGAATGTTTTATAATGCCATAGGTACAAGGATAACCTACGGAACGAATGCTCATATGATGGACAGGGCTCTCAGGGATTATGCAAAAAGATTGAAAAAATTTGAAGATAAGTTTTATACAAAAGAGGGCATACTTATAAATGAAAAGTTAGCAGAAAATAATCCGGAAGAATACGCAGGGTATTTATATTAATAGAAGTATATGAAAATATTAAGTCTTAAAAAAAATAAAATTTACCTGTTTCTTTATTCATTATTACTGTTTATAATAGGTACAGGACTGGGTTCTCTGTTTTCGGGTGTATCTGAAACAGGAAATCCTTCTACACCTGTACCACAGACAACACCTGAGGGAGGCAGAAATATTGAAGTGGAACAGTTTACTTTTGAAACAAATTATGGAAAAGATAGAAAATATAAAATTTACGCCGACAGTGTAGATATGAATGAACAGCAGAAAATAGCCCGTTTGAACGGTGTCAGGTGTTATTTTTATGAAAAGAAAATAGAAGCATTTACAGTGGAGGCAGGGTCTGCGGACATGGATATAAAGACCAAGGTTATAAACTTTAAAGATAAAGTTTTCGCCCGAGCCCTGAGCGGAGAAATGCTTGAAGCGGATAATCTCTACTGGAAAAGTAATGAAAAACTCTCTGTAGGAGAAGGCAATATAAAACTTGCCCAGGGGGTTAATCTGGCAGAAGCAGACAGGATGAAAGGTGATATTAATTTTGATGCCTATACTATGGATGAAAATGTTGTGTTACTCGTAAAACTCAAAGGAAAAGAGGGGAAGTAAGTGCATATAAAAGTAGAAAATTTAGTGAAAACCTATAAAGGCAGAAGGGTTGTAGACGGCGTTTCTTTCGATGTGTTTACAGGTGAAGTGGTGGGGCTTTTAGGCCCCAACGGCGCAGGAAAGACTACTTCCTTTTACATGATTGTAGGGCTTATAAAACCCCAGTCCGGCAGAGTTCTTCTTGAAGAAGAAGATATTACCAGACTTCCTATGTATCAGAGAGCAAGAAAAGGTATAGGTTATTTGCCGCAGGAATCTTCCATTTTCAGGAAATTAACCGTAAGGGATAATGTTATGATTGTATGGGAAAATTATCCCTTTTCCAGGGAAGAAAAAGAAGAAAAATTAAAGGATCTCCTTGAAGAATTTTCTATTGCCCATCTTGTGGATCAACCTGCTTTTACCCTTTCAGGCGGAGAAAGACGGCGTCTTGAACTTGCAAGGGCAATCGCTACAAATCCTTCTTTTTTACTGCTCGATGAACCTTTTACAGGAGTGGACCCCATCGCCGTAGCAGATATTCAGGAAATAATTTCTCATCTGAAAGAAAGAGGGATAGGAATATTAATTACAGATCACAGTGTAAGGGAGACCCTTGCAATTACCGATAGAGCGTATATAATAAGAGATGGAACCATATTGATTTCAGGTACTTCCGAAGAGGTGGCAAATAACCCTGTTGCCAAAAAGTTTTATCTCGGAGAAGGTTTTTATATGGATACATCCACTCTGAAATAAGGTGTTTATTATGACATTTAATTTAAAGAACAGCATAATTTTTAAAAAAGATATGCTTAATCTTACTCTTATAGACAGGTATATTGTAAATGAACTCACCGGGCCTTTCTTTTTCGGTCTTTCTGCTTTTACACTTCTTTATGTTTCATGCGGTCTCTTTTTTCAGATGGCCAAATTAATTACGGAAGCAGATGCATCTGTCGGAGTGGCTATGAAATTTCTCTTTAACAGTCTTCCTCAAATACTTATTTATACTCTTCCTATGTCAGTGCTGCTTGCTTCTTTGCTCGCTTTCGGAAGACTTTCTGCAGATTGTGAAATAATAGCTTTCAGAGCTCATGGCATAAGTTTATACAGGTTAATTATACCTGTGTTATTGATGGCTTTCTGTCTCACAGTCCTGTCTCTTCTGTTTAACGAGTTTATTGTTCCCAATTCAAGTTATGAAGCGAGAAAAATCGTTGTTGATGTTCTTGCCAGGCAGAAACTTCAGGAGATGAGTTCCAATCTTGTCATAAGAGAAACCTCTGAAGACGGTATTGAGAGAATAATTTATGCAAAAAAGTACAGTTTGAAAGATGGCATCATGGAAGATGTGGTAGTAAACGAGTATATGGGTAAACAGCCTGTAAGGGTAACATATGCAGATAAAGCATTGTGGGAATATAATTCGTGGTCTCTTCTGGGAGGCAAAACCTATTCCTATGATGAAGAAGGGAAAGTAAATTCTCTTATAAGTTTCAAACGGACTACTATGAGCGTGAAAAAATCTCCTATGGATATATCTAATACTCAGAAGTTTCCGGAAGAGATGAACAGCAGAGAAATAAAAGAGAGAATAGACAGAGACAGAAAAATGAATCTGGATTATCACTGGCTTGAGGTTCAGTATCATGCCAAGTTTTCCGCTCCTTTTGCCTGTGTGGTTTTTGCCATGATCGGCGTTCCCTTCGGGTTACGTCCTCACAGAAGTTCTTCTTCCGTAGGCTTTGGTGTTTCCCTGGTTATTATCTTCTTTTATTATATTATGATGGTAACCTTTGCTACTATTGGAAATTTTAATGTTTTACCTCCTTTTATTGCCTGCTGGATGCCCAATATAATTTTTGGTGCCGTCGGCTTTTATCTAATAAAAAAGGCTGCTGGCTAGAGGCGGTGTTTAAATGTTAGGTGCATTTTTCAGGATCTTTATGCTTTTAGTTCTGAGCGGCGTTATTTCCTATGTAGGTGATTATATGGGACATAAAGCCGGTAAGATGAAACTTACTGCCTTCGGTATAAGACCGCGTAAGACTTCGAAGGTTATTGCCGTAGGAACAGGTGTTTTGATTACAATTGTGACTCTTTTAATTCTTCTTCTTTTTTCCAATCAGGCAAAAATTGCTTTACTCGGTCTTGAAAAAATACAGCAGGATATATACAATCTTGAAGAGAGAAAAACAAAACTTGAACAGATTTTATACGATCTTGAAAAGAGGATAGGAGACATAAAGGAGAGAGTCAGTATTTACCCTATGGTCTTTGAAGCCACTCAGCCTCTTTCCTATGGCCTTATAAAAAAGCACATGTCAGAGAAAGAGATAATAGCTGCTCTTGAAAAAATGAAAAAAAAAGTAGCAGTAGAATTTTACAATAAAAATGATGAACTTTCAAAAATAGTTGAATCCAGGGGAATAAAAACACCGAAAGATTTGAACGGTAAAACTATAATCTTTTTTAATTCCGGAGAATTCATTACCTATCTCAAGAATGTAAATAATGACCGGGTAGTCTGTATGTATTCCTTTGCCAACATATTCCTGGGCGATGATCTTATTGTTGGTTTTACTTCTCAGGATAATAAATTGATTTTTCGTAAAGGAGAAGTAATTACCGAAGAAATTATTGATGCTACCATGGCCAGGGAACATGTATGGGAAAAGGTTATGATATTGCTCGGAAAGGCGAGTGATAAAGCTCTTGACAGAGGGATGGTACCGGATCCGAAAGAAGGGCTCGGTGTAGATATACCGCATCCTGAAATATGGGATCTGTGTGATCAGATAAAATCCTATTCTGGTAATGTGAGAGTCAGAATTATTACTACTGAAAATATATGGACTCTGGGGCCTTTGAAGTTTGATATTGTAAAAGAGCAGGTCAAATAGTGAATAGTGAGTCGTGAGTTGTGAAGAGTGAAGGGCGAGCAGGAGGGGTAATTAAACGCCCCGGGATTAAATACCCATCACGCATCACTTGTCACGAACCACCCGTCACG
>JBEHWO010000578.1:0-4020 GCA_040217695.1 Vulcanimicrobiota bacterium
CCGTAAACACTTCCGTCAGAGCCGTATGTATAAATCCTGTTTTCTCTGTTACCGTAGAAGAATTTCTGTATATTGGGAGTTGTTTCACTCACCACTGCATACACTGACTCATCCGCTATACCCATACATAACTGACCTGTCACAGGTTTTCCGTTACTGTCCACTGTTTTCAATGTAAATTTAGCAGTATCTCTGGGCCTGTATTTCTCTTTATCTGACTCGATGCTTACCGTCAGAAACTTATCCTTCGCAGGACATACAATCTTCTTTGACTGATAATAAAAATTTCCCTGATAATAAAAACTTACGGTAACATAAAAAGTAGGGCTGAAGTCGGGCGTTATGTTCACTTTCAGACTTCCTGTGCGGTTGGAAAAATCCATTATCTCCTCACTCAAAACCTTCTCGCCCTCTACTGTCACAAGACCTTTTACTCCTTCAAAAGGACTCACTATCATGAAACTTGCCGTATCTCCTTCACTGTAATAGGTCTTATCGGGAATTATTTCAAGGTTGCTGAAACGATACCAGTTATAATATCCTCCTCCGTAACAGTATACATATCCGCTAGATTTTATCTCATTCCTGTTCTGATCCTCACCGGTACAGCTAAATTCATAATAACCTTCCTTATCCAGAGGAATATCATAGTAACAGAGACCGTTAGTGTCCGTCTTTATATCAGATATCGTCACATCATTCCATTCCCACTTCTTTTCACTTTCATTATATTTCTCATATCTACCTGTCAGCTTTAATGACGCCACGACAGGCTTATCTTTATAATCTTTTGCTTCTATCTTCAAATGAGCCTTCTCGCCCGGTCGATAGAAATATTTCTCTGGTGTTATACTTATATAATAAGCTCCCCGCGTTATCAAAAGACTCGTTCCTCCTGTTACCTCTCTGCGGCTCTCATCTATCATCCTCACCGTTACAGTGTAATTCGCATCATAATCTACCTTCGATGCCTCACAGACAAAATTTCCTTTGCCGTTTTTATCAGTTTTTCCTTTCCCTGATGATATAAATTCTCCTCCGTAATTACTGTAAGGGTTGATAACACAATCTTCTTCCCACCAGTAATACCAGCGCCACGGGTAATAATAACTCCTGTATATCTCATACGTATAATCCGTATCGGGAACAGGGGAACCGAAATAATATTTTACATCCATATTAAAGGTCATTTTCTCTCCCTGCACATACTGCTCTTTGCCGGGAGACACCTTTATCTCAAACTCCGGTTTACGATACTCCTCTACCTGAAAATAACCACTGGCCTGCTGGTTGGTCTTTAACTTACACGTTATATTATATGTTCCAAGGGCAGGTTCTTTCGATAACATAAATTCTCCGCTTATATTACCGTAATCATCTGTCTTCAGAACCTTTTTATATATTTCAGCACTCTGAGTATCTGTTATCTTTACTTCTATTTCCTCTCCAGATAAATAATCAAATCTGTTACCTTTCTCTATCCTCAGAATTCCTTTGAAATTTACCTTCTGGTCAGGACGATATACAGGTCTGTCAGTATATATATAGCCTTTCAGCAACTCCTGTTCCGCAGGGACTGTCACACTTACTTCCGCAATGTCAGAACCTTTCACCCCACTAATTTTTATCGAAGTGCCGCCTTGGACATCACTGAAATCCTGCAGAGATATCTTTAAAATACCCTTCTTATCCGTTTTATATGACCTGCTCTCTTTACCGCTGTAAACCGTTACGTCAAAACCTTCCACTGCTTTGCCGCTCTTATAATCCTGGCTGTATACGATTAAACGCTCTTTTGAGGTTTTTACAGACATGGCTACCCTGCTCACACGGAAAGTACTTCCGTATTTCGCTTTCGGACTCGAACATAAGAGATAATAATATCCTGACTCTAATGCCGGTAATTCCACATTCTGATAACCATCCCAGTAATCGGAACTGTAAGTCTTCATGGTTATCTTCTTTGTGAATTCTTCAACTGGCTCATTCTGTTTTATCCAGTCTTCAACGGGCGGGCCTGACAGGTTTTCAGGGAGTTTATATAATTTTATATTCACTTGCTCCGTAAAATCGCCCTTCCTGTCAAGATAATAATAGTATAAATACACATTCAAAGGGACTTTTTCTCCGGGGTAGTGGTAGTTACTGTTAAAATAGTAACTTATACTGTAAGAGGGCTGGTTCTCCGCAAGGCCGGGAACGAAAAATACAAACAAGAGAACCGACATGATAAATAAAAATATTCCTCGTCTCATAATATTTATAACCTCCTCATTTCTTTAGTCTCTTTCCGGGTGGTGACGCCGGTAAATACGACACAGGATAATCTGCGAGCATGTCTTCTCACGTCACGCGTCACGACTATAACCTGTAACTATCCTGACACTCCTTAAGTCGATTTATTTATTATATTATTCCGTGAAACAACAAAATATTCCTACAAAAATATTCTTTTTTATGCAAAATTCAGTTTTCCCTGTCCTCATCAAGGAGTTCAGGATTTTCTGCATTACGCCACGATTCATCATCTTCCGGTCTGGATGCAAGGTAATCATTTAAGATCTTTTGAGCATTCTCCAGATCTTTAGAAAAAACAAAAAGTCTTCCCCATGCCCCTTCTATGTCAGAAAAAACACCTTCATACATAACGACTTCAAGGGGTTTAATAAAAACATCAATTTCTTCTGTCTGAAGGATACCTCTGACTAGAAATGCTTCTGCTTCTGTCATTACATTACACAGAAACTTCATTTCGGCATCTTCTATATCATTATGCATTCTATCTACCATTCCGGATCCGCACTGAGGACATATATTTAAATCCTCTCTATATTCATTTTTACATTTCGGACAATAAAACATCTTTATACCTCCGTTATTATAATTTTATAAAATGGTCGTGACGCGTAACGCGTTACGCGTTACGCGTTTCATCCCTGCACATCACGCATTACGCTTTACGCATTATAAAGTCATTATTTATGGATAAAATCATTTAGGAATAGAATTTTATTAATTGTCTCTTTCCGCGCGTAACGCGTGACGCGTTACGCGTTACGAAACCTTAATAATTTACTATTATCAATTCTTTTATGAGACCTCTTTTTTCAGGATTACTGTTAATTACTCTTCTTGCATCTACTCTATAGATATTATAGTCTTCATATAACCTGTCAAAAAAATCATCTTCCTTATTTTCATTTTTCGGATCCGAATTACTTAACATTAATATTACTTTTTTTCCATGCAGTTCTTTATACAATTCTGCAAGTCTTATCTGTTCTTTATCATCGAAAATACATTTACTGTAAGAGGTAAAACTGGCTGTTTCACTGATAGGTTTATAGGGAGGATCAAAATAAACAAAAGAATTCTCTGAAACTTTTGTTTTTATTTTACTGAAATCGGCAGTTTCTATACTGGCTTTCTTCAGCAAAGATGAAGCTTTCTTCAGATTCTCTTCATCCACAATTTTAGGGTTTTTATATCTTCCGAAGGGTACATTAAATCCACCCTGTCTGTTTACTCTGAAGAGTCCGTTGTAACAGGTTCTGTTTAAAAATATTATCTGTGCTCCCCTCTCTGCCCATAAGGAAGAATATTTTTTATAATTTATCTTATGTCCCTTTAAATTATACTCATTCCTGATTTCATAATAAAATAATTTTCTATTATCTTCATTCAATTTCTTATATTTTTTATCATAGTTATAAAGAAACTCTACAAGTTCATCTACATCTCTTTGAACTACTTTATATGTCAGTATAAGCTCTTTATTAAAATCGCAGAGGAAAGCCTTTTTAAAAGTATATTTTTGAGCTATATAAAAAAACACTGCTCCTCCTCCGAGAAAAGGTTCACAGTAAGTATCAATTTTTCCCTCTTTCAACCGGGAAGGAAAATAATCGTCAAATTTCAGAAGAAGCTGCGATTTTCCTCCTGCCCATTTAAGAAAAGGTTTTGCCATGGATTCCGACATAAAAATTCCTTTTTAAATTATTATAAGAAGTGAATAGTGAG
>JBEHWO010000579.1:0-4012 GCA_040217695.1 Vulcanimicrobiota bacterium
TGGAAAAACTAAAAGAAGAACTTCCTCTCCCTCTTATTAAAATAACTCCCGATTTCATAGATTCAGGTGACATAATTTACGGGGAGAAAAAAAAAGTTTCCGCCATAATCACAAATATAAGAAAAGGATTATTATCAGGAACATTAAAAGAACTTTCTGCAAAAGGTATGGAAGTAAGTGTTAAAAACTTTGAAAATAATTACCAGGAGCTTACTGTAGAAATAAACTCCAATGAATTTGAACCTGATAAAGAATACAGAGAAAGAGTAACATTTGTATCCAGCGGAGGAGAAGGCTGTATTGACATATACTTTAAAATTATCCTGTCTGAAACCAGACTGGAGACAGATGTGTCTTTCCTAGATCTGGGCACACTGAAATATGAAAAAGAAACATGCCAGGAAATTACTGTTTATAATTCAGGAGGAGGCACACTGAGCGGGAAAATCACATCGTCCCGGGAATGGCTCACATTTAATCCCTGCAGTTTTACCTCAAATGAAGAAAAAATTAAAGTCTCTGTAAAAGAAGACAGACTTCCTGAAGGTTCCATTCATGAAGGCATAATAAATATAGAATCAAACGGAGGAAATATTAATATAAATACAGTCCTGTTCAGGCCTGTTGCAGATATATTTCCCCGGGAAATTGATTTTAAAGTTGTATCTGCAGGAAAAAATCTAAATGTTCCACTCACTATTATTAATAAAGGTAAAGGGTTTTTAAAGGGTAATATTAACAGCAATTCGTCATGGATAAAATTATCGTCTCATAACATCTCAGGAAATATAAATCATCTGAATATTTCCGCAGAACCGTCAGGACTGAAAAAAGGGAAAAAACATAGCACTACAATTGAACTTCATGGCAACTGCGGTAGATACTCCATACCGGTTTATATAGAACCTTATTCTTTCATAAAAACATTGCTGAAATGCTGTTTCATTCTATTAGTTTCTCTCATGATAGTTGTATCCGGTTATATTCGCTATAATATAGAAGAAACAAAGAGAATGAACTTTTTTCAGCGTCTTTCAGCGGTTCCGTCAAAAATAGCCTATGTTACTGATACAAACGGCTTCGGTAACATTTGTATTATAAACCCTGACGGCACAGAGAATAGCTTTACAGGTAAAGGATATTTTTCCGGCTGGTCCAGTGACGGGAAAAAGTTTATATGTTCCTCACCCGAAGGAGTTTTTCATATAGTGAATATAAAGGAAAGAATATACGAAGAGAGTATGAAAGGAATTAACCCTGTATGGTCCCGTGACGGAAAAAAGATAGCATGTCAAAAAAACGGGGATATAATACAAATAATAGACATGGAGACTCATAAATCTATCTCTCTTATATACGGTCAATATCCTTCATGGAACAGTTCCGGAGAAAAACTGGTTTATACTGACAGAACATCTCAAAGTTCATCCATAAAAATGATTTCAATAAAAAACCCTGTCCCTGAAGTTCTCGGCAATGGCTTTAATCCGCTCTGGTCTCCTGCTGAACATTCTATCGTCTGTAATCAGGACAACAGGACTCTATGTATTATAAGACCTGACATGCCCTCATGGAAGAAGACTTTCCCGGGAACAGAACCTGCATGGAGTTTCAGCGGAAAAAAAATTGCATTTCAGAGAGATGGTATTATATATATTTTCGACACAGAAACAGAGAAAGAAAAAAGAATTACGGAAGGTTACGAACCGTCCTGGTCTCCTGATGAGTCATATCTTGCTTTCAGTATGAATGGTATATATGTGATAGAACTTTCTACAGGTATGACCGGCAGGATTGCAGGGGAAGGATATAAACCGGTATGGAGCAGTAAGCAGTGACCAGTTATCAGTTACCAGTCATCAGTTACCAGTTATCAGTGAGCAGTGACCGGTTACCGGTTATAAATAAGTTATTGTTCACTGATTAATCATAAAGAGAGGAAAAATATAATGAAAAGAAATAATATAATAATTATCTTTTTAATTATTCTATTAATTCCCGTTACAGCTAAAACCATATTTACCAGATGGGGGTCTCCCGGAAATGATTGCGGTGAATTTAACGGTCCCCGCGGCATATCGGTAGATATATTTAAAAATGTCTATGTCGTGGATCAACTCAACAACAGAATTCAAAAATTTGACGTACACGGAAATTTTATATCATGCTGGGGAGATAAAGGCACAGATAAAGGGGAATTTAATCTTCCTGACGGCATAGACGTGGATATGGAACAAAATATCTATGTATCTGATAGCTGGAATAATCGGATACAGAAATTTGACAGTAACGGAACATTTATAACAAAATGGGGAGGCGCCGGTTCGGATAATGGAAAAATGAACCTGCCGTCCGGTATTGCCGTCGATATGGCAGGCTATGTTTATGTAGCAGACAGAAATAATCACAGAATACAAAAATTCAGCAGTTCCGGAAAATTTATAAGTGCATGGGGAGAAAAAGGCTCAGGTACCAAACAGTTTATGTCACCGACAGGTATATCTGTTTATCAGTCAAATTATGTCTATGTGGCAGACACTTTTAATAACCGGATCCAGAAATTTGATTCAAATGGAATTTTCCTGAAAAAATGGGGCTCTCCCGGCACAGACCCGGGGCAGTTAAACAGTCCTTCAGATATTGCCACCGACCATCTGGCAAATGTATACGTGGTGGATGAAAACAATACAACTGTCCAGAAATTTGACAGTGAAGGAAGATATGTGAGAACATGGGCAGCAGGAACAGACTTTGCCTATCTCTCCTTCAGCCAGCTCTGTGGTATTGCCCTGGACAGAGACGGATATATTTATATAACAGACTATAAAAAATGTTTTGTCCAGACCTTTAATCAGGATTAAGAGGGCATTACCTTAATCAGTAGAATTTATTGAAAACCTCGCGTCACGCATTACGCGTCACGCATCACGATTCTAAGGAGTAATACTATGAAAAAAACATTCTTATATATTATACTATTAATTCTTATAATTACCTTAACCATTAAACGGTCAGAAGCAGGTAGATATATGGCCGGTGACAATTCAAAAAACATTATAAATCATTATTTAACTCTCGATAAGATTCACAGATGGGAAAAAGAGTCTTCTTACAACAGAGATTCTCTGGAAAAACTCAGATATTATTCCGGTCAGTCAATATTCTGGACAGGTTATATAAAAAAATTTAAAAAGAAAAACGGTTATTCTTTTATCCTGAATACAGGCAAAGAAGAAATTCCTGTTTATTACACAAATGAGAAAACACGTAATCTGGAATTTAACAGAAACGGCTGCAAAGCAGGGGTAAAAGGGAAAATTGTAATAGAAAAGGACCGTTTCAGCTATATTGAAGGGAAATCGGCAGTAATGTTATTACCTTCCACCGGCAGACAGTACAGAGATTTTCAGACAAAATACAGAATAAAATCTTCATTCATACTGAATACCAGACAGGGAGCTATCGAAATAAAAGATAATTTTTACCCCTTCATCATACACTGGACTTTATTTTTAAATCCCCACTATGACAGATCTCTTGCCGAAACTATTGCAAAAGCCACAGTTTATTACGGGCATAAATATAATATTGATCCGAAATTGCTTCTCGCTCTTTTTACCATTGAATCTGCCATGGATTATGACGCAGTATCGAGTGGCGGAGCTGTGGGCATAGGTCAGTTGATGCCCTTTACTTCACAGGCACTCGGAGTGGACCCTTATGATCCTTTTCAGAATATAGGAGGCTCTGTAATACATTTTAAAGGCTCCCTGGATGAATGGGCCGGATATGATAACAGTCTCGATCTGTCCCTTGCAGCGTACAATGCAGGGAGCGGCGCCGTATCATCTTACGGAGGCATACCTCCTTACAGTGAAACACAGAATTATGTGTTTTTCGTAAAATTTATGTATGAACATTTTAAACGGTACAGCCAATAAAATCGTGACCCGTCACGCGTCACGCGTAACGCGTGACGCGTGACGGGTGGTTTAACTGATAATTACTTATC
>JBEHWO010000580.1:0-3998 GCA_040217695.1 Vulcanimicrobiota bacterium
TCACGCGTCACGCGTTACGATTATTATTATGAAAAAATTTTTTATTTCTATATTATTCATACTTATAACCTGTACCATATCTTTTGCTCAAATTACTCCTGAAGGGCTTATTCAGAGGCTTGGAAGCTCCGATGATAAGGTGGTTAAAGATGCAATCACTGCACTTGAAAATTATGGCGACGGGGCAGTTTCTCCCCTTATAGATACTCTCTCTACGGGTGATGACAGGCTCAGACGGAATGCCATAATAGTTCTTGGCCGTCTTGCAGATAAAAGATCCATTGAACCTCTTATTGTTTTACTGGGAAGTAATGATGAGCTTACAGGTGTTTATGCGACTCAGGCTCTATGGCGTATCGGAGAGCCTGCCGTTCTGCCTCTTATCGCTACACTGGCATCAGAAGATTATCAGATTAAATTGAATGCTGTAAAAACCCTGGGACGGCTCGGTGATAATCGTGCTGTTGACGGGCTTATAAAGCTCTGCAATGATGAAAATGAAATGATAAGAGCTTATGCTGTAAATTCTCTGGGCCATATTAAAGATACAGCGGCACTGGATACACTGATTAAAGCTCTCGTTTCCGATAATGAATTTGTTGGCCGTTATGCTGTAGAAGCTCTTATATATCTCGGAAAACCATCTGTCCCTCTTCTTATACAGGGATTGAAGCATGAACATTCATATGTGCGTATGAAATGTGCCAGTGCTCTTGGCAGAATTGGGGACAGAGAGGCAGTAGAGCCATTGATAGAAGCTATGTGGGATAAAAACGAACAGGTCAGAGGTGCTGCTGCCAATGCCCTGGGGTTTATTGGAGACAGACGTGCTTTTGAAATTTTATTTGTAAAAATGGGTGACGACGATCCTCAGGTTCAGGCCTATTCGGCAGATGCACTTATAAGACTGGGTAATTTTTCTATTGATTTTCTTATAAAAAGATTAAATGACGATGATGAAATGATTCGTGTTAATGCTGCCAAGATACTCGGTCGTATGGGAGACAGCAGAGCCATACCTGCCCTTACCGGAATATTGTTGAAAGATAGCAGCTATCTTCCCAGAGCATATGCAGCCAGTGCCCTGGGCCTTATAGGCGATACTTCTTCTGTAGATATATTGTGTACATCCCTTGGGGATGAAAATGCCCTTGTGAGACTCCATTCCATAGAAGCATTGAGCCGTATAGGAACACCGTCTGTAGAAGCTCTTATTTTCTGTCTTACTTCTGCCAGGGAAAATGTAAGAGAAGGAGCATGTGAAGCCCTCGGGTTTATTGGTGATACAAGGGCTATAGAACCTCTTGTACATACTCTAGATCTATACGACAGCAGTTATGAAAAAGCAAAGAGTGCTCTTGTACGTATCGGAACACCTGCCGTTGATACACTTATTCTTCACCTGAAAGATGGAACTATCAGGAATAAAGCCTTTATGGCAGAGGTTTTAGGTTCCATAGGTGATAATAAAGCTGTTCCTTATCTATGCAGTTCTTTGCTCAATGATGACGATAAGGTTAAGATCGCTTCTGCCGCCGCTCTGGGCGCTATAGGAGATAAGGAAGCAGTTCCTGTACTGTGTAAAATACTTGAGGGCTCATACAGTGATCCAGTCAGAATTTCTGCAGTAGAAAGTTTGAAACTTATAAACGATCCTTCTTCCGTTCCTTTTTTAACAGGCTCATTAAACTGTGACGAAGACAGAGTTAATCTTGCCATATTGAATGCTCTCGAGGTTATGAAAAAAGTTGATAATCCGACTTCTGTTATTCTGCTTCTGAATTCTTCAAATCCTGCAGTCAGAGCGTCTGCGGCAAATGTTCTCGGTGTGGCAGAAACAGAGGAAGCAGTCGAACCTTTGATAACTATTCTGGAGGATGAAGATGATACAGTCAGGCTTCAGGCTGTAAAAGCTCTGGGGAATACAGGTGATCCGAGAGCAGTAGAAGCTCTTTTGAAAAGATTGTATGATAAGAAACAGGTTGTACAGGCAGCAGTTGTCAGAGCTCTCGGAAAAATAGGGGAGCCGTCTGTAGAACCTCTGATAAAACTCCTGAGAACAGAACATGCTTTTATAAATTTTTATGTAATAAACAGCCTTGCCCATGTTGGGAAACCAGCCATTGCACCTATGATTGCACTTCTGAAGGATAAGGATAATACTGTGAGACAGGGTGCCGCAAAAGTTCTTATCCGTATCGGAGATGCCAGTGCAGTAGAACCTCTTATTGAAGCTTTGAAGGATGATGACAGATATGTCAGAGCCTATGCCATTACGGCTCTTGGCAATATAGGCGATGAGAGAGCCGTAGAACCTATAAGTCAGAGTGTTGATGAATATGATTCCCTTTCCA
Organism: Vulcanimicrobiota bacterium; assembly: GCA_040217695.1. Classification (GTDB taxonomy): domain Bacteria; phylum Vulcanimicrobiota; class SpSt-956; order SpSt-956; family JAKJGF01; genus CALARM01. The sequence continues at coordinate 2,355 of JBEHWO010000580.1, forward strand.
GAATTAATGCTGTTTATGCTCTTGCCCATATAGGGAGACCTGCACAGGATACAGTGGTGAAAAATCTCAGGTCAAATTCTCCTGTCATACGGGCCTGTGCCGTTAAAGCCCTTGGATATATGGGCAATAAAGATGTAGTCCCCGAATTGATTTCTGCCATGAATGACAGTGATATTCAGGTACGCATGAACGGAGCCATATCTCTTGGCAGTCTGGGTGATAGCCGTGCCCTTGACGTGCTTATTAAAGCTTTGAAAGATGAATATAAATATGTAAGACTTGAGGCAGCTAACGCTCTTTTTTATATAGGAGATAAAAAGGCCATTGCTCCCTTAAATGATGCCTTAAATATTGAAGGTGACGAAGAAGTAAGAGGTGCTCTTAAGAATGCTATCAGGATGTTAGAACAGAGATGATAATGGAGGTAGTTTGAACATTGGATACACAGCCTTTATCAATGGATAAAGTTGTCAGAGGAAGATATAAGATTACTAATATTGTAGGTCAGGGAGGACAGTGTTTTGTATATGAAGCGGAGGACATAGAGGAACATAAAAGCCTCATATTGAAAGAATTGAGAACAGATCCTGATGAACCTTCGATTCATGCTGAAAATATAGTTTTATTTAAGAAAGAGTATGAAATACTCAGACGCCTGGAACACCGGGGATTACCGAAAGGTTATGATTATTTTGAAGAAGAAGGAAACCATTTTCTTTTAGTGCAGGATATGGGAGGAAAAAACCTGGAAAGACTGCTCAGAGAGCAGAATACACCTTTTGAGGAATCCGTCGTTCTTGACTGGGCGATACAACTGGCAGATATTCTTGTATACCTGTATAATATAAAACCATATCCTGTAATAGTAAGAGATATAAAACCATCAAATATAGTAGTTTCGGAAGATAATCATATAAGCCTCATAGATTTTACTGTGGCGAAAGAATTTAAGGGATCGAACAAAGGCGATACTGTTCGTATCGGTTCCCGTGGCTATGCACCTCCTGAACAGTATGACGGGCATACAGAGCCAAGATCTGATATTTATTCTCTTGGCATTTCACTTTACAGGCTTCTTACAGGTGAAGATCCGTCTTCAATAGATTTTCATGTTAAACCTTTAAGGAAATATAACCAGGACTTCTCTAAAGAACTGGAATATGTATTGTTTAAAGCCACCCATAAGTCTCTCAATAAAAGATATAAGAGTCCGGAAGAACTCCTCAGGGATTTAAATTATGTCAGGGATGAATTTAACGGTATTCATCATTCTGAATTTGTAATCGAGGATATATACCCTTCGGAAAACACTGTCAAATCGGATACATCCGTTGCTAAATCATCTGGAATTAAAGCCGGCATGTGTCTTATATTGATTGCTTTAATTGCTTTTATATTTTTTTATGAATCTTTAATAGTAAATTACATGCTTTTAAAAGCGGACAGATTATACGATGAAAAGGACATGAACGGTGTCATGGCAGCCTGTGAGCATGTACTGAGACATGACTCTGATAATCTTCAGGCCAATTATTATATTGGTGTAATATATTTTTACAGTGATAACAGGCTCAAAGGTGAAGAATATCTTTTGAAATTGAATAAAGATCTTAATTTTTGCAGAGATAAATTTTCCTGTCACTA
>JBEHWO010000581.1:0-3923 GCA_040217695.1 Vulcanimicrobiota bacterium
ACCGAATAATCAAGATCCCGGAAGAGGAGATTGTTTTGATTTAAATCTTTCGTGATTTTATTTCTTATTACCTTATACTCTTCTGCCTTTGCTTTTATCTGGCTCGGAGGTATTTCTGTTTCCGCTTCAAGGCCTGAGAAAAAAGAGCTTGTTGTTATAGTGCTTATGATTGCTTCACTGGCAATCTGTTCGAGTTTTGTATTGGTCAGATCCTCTTTAAACCCTATATAGCCATGTCTGAATAGCACATTTAAAACCTGGTTTTTATTGTTTCCGTTCAGGAATATGTCTGCATCATCTCCGAGATAGATAGAAGGTTTTACTGTAGTAAAGTATATGACTATACTCCTCTGACCTACAAGATAGTAAACATCCCCTTCCGGTATGGCTTCCCTCATACACTCTACAGGTTTCCTTACAGGAAGAATGTTTCTTTCCGGTATCCTTATAAGTTCCAGTGTGGGATATTTCTGTGATATATCATATGGTTCTGAGACAAGTTTTTTGAGCTTTTCTGTCCTTGCTTTACTCAACATTCTGTAAGGATCGGTTTTCAGGGTTCCTATTTCCTGTTTTATCTCTTTTATTCTCTTAACACTTTTTCCCGGTGTTTCCAGATCGAGTTCTATAAAGAGTTTTCTGTTTAATCTGTCATAATAACAGGAAATTTTTCCCATAAGTACTTCTTTTAAAGTAATATCATTAATAAGGTTAAAAAATTCCTGATCGGCATATATAAAATTGATAAGATGGCGAAGACAGGAATAATCATCCCTTAATATAACATCATCTCTCTGATTTACCGTTGTAAATACTATATGACCTTTAAGATAATCTTCTCCGAATTTTTTTGCCAGATCGGGACTGTATCCTGTGGCGTCCATTCTGAAGCCTTCAATATCTTCCTCTGTGGCATTAATGCCTGTGTGAGATAAAAATTGAAGATAATTATCTGTCTTCTGACCTTTTATAAGCTCAAAATCTTCATCTTTTAATACTTTAAAATCTATTTTATTTGACATATTATACTTCCATTCAAAATTTCAGTTCTCAACTGATTAAGAGACTGTAAAAAAATAACCCTGTCAAATTATTAAAACGGCTATTATCCCCGCGTCACGCGTTACGCGTTACGCGTCACGATATAAACTGTGACTATGATGTAGTTACCCCGGATTACTCTTTCTTATCACTGTAAACCAGCACAGACCCTTCTTTTGACTCATATTCTTTTTCCCACGACTTTTCAAGTTCACTCACCACTTCTTTTTCCAGTAAATATGAATCTTTGAGCCTCTTTTTTCTTTCATGCCAGTCCTTCTGCTTTTCTCCTTCCTGAAGTTTCAGAAGAGACAGAAGTTCTTTCATAATATAAACTATATGAACTTTCCTGTAATGTTGCGGCATGATTTTAAGTTTTTCTTCATTGCTCATCCTGAAATATCCCGGAATTTTTGTTTTATCAAACCATTTACCGTAATTTGCCACTTCTTTTGAAAGGTTTGCCACATCTCTTCCGGCAACTTTACTTTCAACACATAATCCGGCAATCTCATTCATCAAATTTTCAGATGTTATCTCTCCTCCGTAATGTTTGAGTTTACCGGAAATATATTTATTTAAATCTTCGGAGCCGTAGGAAGTCCAGAAGGGATTGTCTTCTTTTATATTCTCTGTAAGTATATAACCTTCCTTCAGGGAATCATGGAGACACACATTGAGAAAGAGATTTTTATAGTCTTCCTTTGTTTCGGCACCTTTTGCGCTTATTTTGAAAAATCTCGTATAAATGGCGGGATCTAAAATATCTATGGAAGATGTTTCGTCGTCTCCTACGAGATTAACATCGGCAAAGAGCACAAAATGGCCGGTTCTCGGGGTCTCAGGGCCGTCTATAATATTAAGGGCTTCTCCTACGAGCTGATTGTCTTCCTGTCTGGCATCTTTTGCCTTCCTGGAAGGCATCATGGTGTCGAAATCGGGCATATAGACAAATCTTCTTTTATCGGGTTTCCATACTCTGTCCGTAAAAATCCTTCTGAATTCATTGGCACTTTTATTCTGATATTCCGATTTGAATTTACTCCCCATTATAATGACAACTTCTGCAGGGAGATCATGTTCTTTTGCTATTTTCATGGCTTCGTTGAACATGGCCATAATTGTAACTGTTTTACCGCATCCTGAACTTCCTATGATTATAAAATACTGCATGAAAGGCATGAGCGGATTGGTCGTTTCTCCCGGGCCCATACTCATGACATTATAGATTGCTTCAAACCCTATCCGTTTCATTTCCGAGTTGCCGACTATTTTGTCAAAAGGCACTTCTACATGGAATTTACTTTCTTCAAAACGGCTCATAGAAAAACCCTGTATCTTTGTTTCACCTATTTTAAGTTCTATTCCGTTTACATTGAAGTAATTTATTATATCCTCATAGTCTCCTCTGCATGACAGAATGGCATTGGCATAATTCTTGAAAAAAGTGGCAGTATTTTGAATTAATTTTTCTCTGCTGTCAGTGGCGTATTTTCCCTGTTTGCTTTTTATAAAATCTATGTAATCACTTATGGAGTTTCGCAGAAATGCATCTTTCCCCTGGATTTTAAAGGGTTTTAATTCTTCGGTGGAAACGCTTTCCGTACCTGTTTCCTCTTTCAATATATCCATACCTATAAGAGAACCGCAATAAAGAGAATAAAACTGAATAAATTCCTTTTCTCTTTCCGAAAGTTCAAGTTCACTCTTGCCTTCGTCAAGCCTTTTTTCCGTAAGAAACCTCTTCTCAAGGCTTTCGTAAAGGGCAAGATAGGCTCCCCAGCAATTTTCAAGACTTTCGAGAGAAAAAACTTCTTCCCTGAAACTCCTGTATTTCAAATGAGGAAAGAGAGAATTGAGAGCTTCTACAAAGGTTTTATCAGTATAACGGCCACGGTCTACAACAGAGGTACCTTTCTGTACTTTATCTACTCCTACAAGCACTTTAATGGTTTCATTATCCAGAATTTCTCTTACCTGGGATATTTTTTCTTTCATTATTTCATCATGTATTGCAAGGGGGCTTGATACTTTCATAGTTTTCCTCCGACTTTTTACTGAGGAGAGCGATATGTTGATCGTGACGCGTAACGCGTGACCCGTGACGGGAGGCACGACCATGTGGCCATGCTCAGTTCAGTAAGAAATTTTTCGCTGATTTTATTCTGAAATTATAAAGTATTTTCTTCTGGAGGTCAACTAATTTATGTGAGAATCGTAACGCGTAACGCGTGACGCGTGACGGGTTTAATCCCTGCGCATCACGCATTACGCTTTACGCATTACGAAGTCATTATTTATAAATAGTTAGGAACCTGTCTATAATTAGTGAATAGTGGGAGGATTAATAAGAAAATTCGTTGAATGTTACAATATGTGTTACCTTGGAAAAACTGCCAGAGATAACAAAAAATTCATCAGAAAGTATTAAGAGAATAATAGAAATGAATCAAACAAATACAGAAAAACTTAAAGAACTCATAGAAAGATTTAAAAATAACATAGTATCCTACAAATCAGGCCAGTACAATGAAACTCAGGTAAGACGTGAATTTATAGACCCTCTCTTTAAACTACTCGATTGGGACGTAGACAACGAGCAGGGCTACGCAGAAGCCTATAAAGACGTAGTTCATGAAGATGCCATAAAGATCGGAGGCAAAACAAAAGCTCCCGATTACTGCTTCCGCATTGGCGGAACAAGGAAATTCTTCGTAGAAGCCAAGAAACCATCAATCAATATAAAAGACGAACCGCACCCGGCCTACCAGCTCCGCCGTTATGCCTGGTCTGCAAAACTCCCTCTGAGCATCCTGACAGACTTTGAAGAATTTGCGGTGTACGATTGCAGAATAAAGCCGGAACAGTCCGATTCATCTTCA
>JBEHWO010000582.1:0-3916 GCA_040217695.1 Vulcanimicrobiota bacterium
TAGAATTTAATTTGTCGTGATGCGCATAACGCGTCACGGGGTTAATCTCTGCGCATCATGCATTACGAGGTTATTACTGAGGTGAGCATAAATAATACATATATGTTCTCGTGACGCGTAACGCGTAACGCGTGACGGGAGGAAAACCTTTATTACTGACCTGAGCATAAGCAATTAATATTTTTATATGTTATAAAACAGATTAGATAAGGTTTTCTGGCTTTTCACTTTTCACTATTCACTACTCACTTCAGTAAATACTTATGCTCAGGTCAGTAATTATACAATGTTATGAAAGTAAATATAATGACAGGTAATTTTATATATACTCCCTTGCATAGATAAATACATTGGGAATTTTTGTAATGCAATTATTTATGCAAAACAGTAGAGAATGGTAATTCTAACTCACTATTCAATAGTTTTCGGCCATTACTTTTTGTAATTACTCTGAAAGGATTTATAAAAGATCTCGTTGAATATTTATAAAATAACATTACTGACCTGTCATAAGCATGTAATAAAATAATTACTCCCGTGACGCGTCACGAGAGCTTATATGTATTATTTATGCTCGCGTCGGTATATACGTTTAAATAGAAAAAATTTTATAGAAAGAGGTATAGAAAATAAATGAAAGTAATTGCATTCAACGGAAGTCCCAGAGAAAAAGGTAATACAAATATTTTACTTGACACGGTACTCAAGGAAATTTCAAAAGAAGGAATAGAAACGGAGCTTATACAGTTAGGGAAAAAAACTCTTCATGGCTGTATAGCCTGCGGCAAGTGTAAAGAAAATAAAAATAAAAAATGTATCATCACAGATGATAATCTCAATGATTATATAGAAAGAATGATTGAAGCAGACGGTATTATTCTGGGCTCCCCTGTTTATTTTTCAGATCTTACTTCCAATATAAAATCCCTTATCGACAGAGCAGGTTATGTAACAAGAGCCAACGGAGATTTATTGAAGAGAAAAGTCGGAGCAGGAGTAGTGGCGGTAAGAAGAGCAGGAGCAATACATACCTTTGACAGTCTCAATCATTTCTTTCTTATAAATCATATGATAGTTCCCGGTTCAAGTTACTGGAATATAGGTATAGGCCATAATGCCGGCGATGTGAGTAAAGACGAAGAAGGTATAAAAACCATGGAAAATCTCGGAAAAAATATGGCATGGTTACTGAAGAAAATTCATGGATAATAATTATCGTGACGCGTAACGCGTAACGCGTGACGGGAGGGGATAAAATCACAGATTATCCTGTATTGTATTTATTGCTGGCACCACTGAGTGCTTATAACGGTAAATATTCCACTGATTATAGTCGTGACGCGTAACGCGTAACGGGGAGGGGACAAAATCACAGACTATCCGGTGTTGTAATTACCGCTGGCACCACTGAGTGCTTAAATCTCTCCGGGCTGGTTGTTTAAAGCTGAATAAAGGTGAAAATCTATGAAAAACTTATTGAATAATTGTTATGAACTGATATGGGAAATAAGCAGTGAATTAATTTCCGGCGTTTATCTTGTAAAACATAAAGAAACAAATAAAGAATATGTAATGAAGGAAATTCTGCAGAAAACAGATGAAAATGACAGTAAAATCGTTAAAAAGGAATTTGAAGAACTGGTAAAACTGGGGGCCACTTTAGACGGTACAGATCTGTCGCCCCTTATGGTAGATTTTTTTATTGAAGAGGGACATAAATATCTTGTTTTAGAAGCCTATAAGGATGGAGGAACTCTTGCATGGCTCGAAGCATTTCAGTCCATTGGCTATATATTTAAGAACTGTTATGTAGTGGCCTGCGGTATAGCAGCCGGAGGTTTTGGAGTGGTATATCAGGTAATAGATGCCAATATACCGGGAAAATTCTGGGCATTAAAAGAGATGTACGACGTATGTGAAAATCCTGAAGCAGTGGAAAGAAGTTTCCGGGTTGAGGCAGAAATACTTGCAGGACTCGATCACAGAGCTATTCCGATTATAGTCAGTTTCTTCACAGAAGAAGATAAACATTATATTGTTATGGAATTTATTAAAGGCAATACCCTTGAAGATATGCTGGACAGCCTGAAATCAGACGAGTATTTCCCGGAAAAAATCATTCTGGAATGGGCAATACAGATATGCGAAGTAATAGAATATCTTCATACAAGACCAAAACCTGTAATATTCAGAGATTTAAAACCTGACAATATCATATTCACCTATGAAAAAGAGCTGAAATTAATAGATTTCGGCATATCCTGCATCTTTCAGGGCCCAAAAGCAAGAACAACACTTCACACGTTGTTGTCCGAAGGCTATGCCCCTCAGGAACAGTGGCTCGGCAAGGCAGAACCAAGAAGCGATATATATTCACTGGGAGCAACACTCCATCATATTATAACCAGAATTCATCCGAAAATAAGTGCCCCCGATTTTCCAATGGCTGACCAGCTAAATCCGCATATATCAAGAGATCTGTCCCTTATAATCGCAAAATCACTTCAGGCAAAACTTTCAGACAGATATCAGACTATGTCCGAAATGAAGAGTGAATTTGTAAAATTACAAAAAAAACAGAAAGATTTTGAAAAAGAATATGAACTTCTTGAATCGGGAGAGAATTTTGAACGGAAAGACGATAATTTCAAAGCTCTTTCAGAATATATAAAAATCCTGGATTTAAATCCTGTGAGTGAAAGAGCCCATCACAGACTGGCCCTGTGTTATGAAAAACTCGGCTTCAAGGATAAGGCTATAGAGCATTATCATAAAGCAATAGACTATTCTGTTACGTCTGATATTAAAGAAAAAAGTGAAGAAAGATTAAAATCTCTTGCAGGTGAAATAATCGAAAAATCTATGAAATTAAAACCGGAACATATAATAGATGAAGTGGAAGCAATACCTGCCGGTAATCTCGAACATGGCTCCTATCTCTCTCCGAAGGATTTTACCCTTACCACAAGATTTGGCCATACGTCAGGAGTAACGTCTGTTTCTTTCATACAGGACAGCAAATTAATAGTTTCTGCAGGGCAGGACGGTAATATTAAAATATGGGATATGAATAAAAAAATACTACTTCATACACTGGAAGGACACAGAGGTGAAATAAAATCTATTTCTCTGTCGCCGGACGGTCAGTATATGGCATGCTGCGGCAATAATGTAACACTGTGGGATTTAAAAAACAAAAAATTACTTCATATGTTTGAAGAAGTTGAAGAAGGCATAGAAAAAGTAGAATTTGACTCTACAGGCAATATGCTTATATGGGCAGGAGGAAATAAGATTGTTCTACATAACAGAGAAGAAGGAATATTGCTCTGTACCCTTGAAGGCCATCATGATAAAATAAAGACATTTGCTCTGAGCCGTGACAATAAATTCCTCTGTTCTGCAGGGAGAGATCTATGGGTTAATCTCTGGGATCTTGAAACAAAAAAACTCATATACAGCTTCAATGAGAATTCGGAGCCCGCAAGGGCCATAGCCATAAGTCCTGACGGCATGTTAATGGCAGTAATGAATGGTAACAAAATCAATCTATGGGATCTAAAGACGAGAGAAATAAAACATGTGTTTGAAGGACATACGGATAAAGTAGAGAGCCTCTCCTTTTCTCCTGACGGGAACAGACTGGCATCGGGCAGCAGAGACAGATCCATAAAAATATGGCATATAACTTCAACGGAAGCAGAACATACGGTTTCAGGACATACAGGATGGATTTCAGATATTAAATGGAGCCATGACGGAAAAATCATCATTTCAGGCAGTTCCGACAAGACAGTAAAGATGTGGGACAGTGAGCAGATGGATCTTATATATACCTTCGGAGGAGATTACGGAAGCGTGGAATCTCTGAGCATCAATCCTGACGGGACAGTCCTGGCAGCAGGTTATTCAGATC
>JBEHWO010000583.1:0-3915 GCA_040217695.1 Vulcanimicrobiota bacterium
GGGTATTTTTGCCCAACCCCTCGAAAAGGCCGGTAGGATTTTTAAGTATATAACTTCCCCTTTATTTACCTCGGTGTAATTTATGTTTTTTCATCCAACGATGCAAGTTACTTTCTGTAGTGTCATATCGTTTTGCTATAAACTTTTGTGTAGAACCATTTTTCAATAAAGCTTCAATTTCAGGTCGATATTTATCTAATTTACTTTTACCAGGGCCTTTAGGTCTTCCCAGTTTGAAACCTTCTCTTTTCATTACTCTTAGAGCTTCTTTAGTTCTCTGGCTGATTAGTTCTCTTTCAATTTCAGAAGCCATAGAAAATACCATAGCGATTATTTTGGATTGAATGGAACTGTCAAGTTTCCAATTCCCTTTTACAGCGTATATATTAATTTCTTTTTGTAAAGCAATAGATAAAATTTCCACACATTCCAGCATAGAACGACCTAATCGAGATAATTCACTTACAATAAGATTATCTCCTTTTTGTAATTCCTCTAAAACCTGCGCTATTTTGCGCTGTTTCCAATGAACCTTTCCGGAAACTTTTTCTTCTACCCAGTGTACGGTTCCTAAATTATTATCATTAGCAAGAAAAATTATATCTGTTTTATTTTTTTTCAAATCCTGCTCTTGTGTAGATACTCTGAGATAGCCAATTGTTTTCATATTTATAACTCCAATTCTCTTTAAAAGCATTTTTCATAGAAAAAATATAATAATTATTATATTATTACCAGTGATTTTTTGAGAATATTTCTTATATTATAAAAGATCCTTTTTACGATAAGAATGATGGGAGAGGTAAACATGAAAGAAACAGAAAGAAGATTGACTATACTTAACAGAAATGAACTTCAGGAACTGTATGGTCTGCCACGTTTTACAGATGAAGAGAGAGTAAGATATTTTTTTCTGGACCAATCAGAAATTGAAGAATTAGAAAATTTTCGAACAAGTTTATCTAAAATTTATTTTATCTTACAACTGGGATATTTCAAAGCAAAAAAGAGATTTTTTGTATTTCAATTTCAAGAAGTAAAAGATGATATTTATTACATTTCTGAAAAATATCGCTTTAAAGAAGAAGAAATAACAAAAACGATACTTCCAAAATCCAGTAGAAAAGATCAATATAAAATCATTCTGAAACTTTTAGACTATCAAATTTGTAACCAGGAAAGAAAAAAAGAACTTCAAGAGAAAGCTTTTTACCTGGCAACCATTCATGCAAAACCAATTTATATTTTTAAAGAGCTTTTCAACTATCTGGAAAAAGAAAAGATTATAGTGCCAGCTTACAGCACAATGCAGACTATTGTAAGTAAAGCTATTACAAGAGAGAAAGAGCGATTGGGAACTGTCATTATGAAACAACTTTCACAAGAAGGACAGAAGATTTTAGATGATCTTCTTATTTCTGAAGAAGGCTTGCATAAAGTTACACTTTTAAAGCAAGAACCCCAAAACTTCGGGCATAAAGAAATGTCTCAAGAAGTCGAAAAGAGAGAAATAACAAGGGAAATATATTATATTGCCCGTAAATTCCTGAAAGATATAGGGATCTCAAATGAAAACATAAAATATTATTCCTCTCTTATAAAATACTACTCTGTATACAAATTAAGGAGAATGAAGAAAGAAATAGTCTATATTTATTTAACTTGCTTTATATTCAATCGTTACGAAAAGATTAATGATAACCTGATAAATGCTTTTATTTACTATATAAATAAATATACAGATGAAGCAAAAGACGAGGCAAAAGAAAAAATCTATGAGTATAAAGTAGAAGGCAATAAACATCTAAAAAATGCAGGCAAAATTTTGAAACTTTTTGTTGATGATACTATACCGGAAGAAATTGAATTCAAAAAAATCAAGGAATTTGCTTTTACTATTATAGAAAAAGATAAAATTTCTTTTCTATCCTCATATATTTCTAAAACGAGGTTTGATACTATTGAGTATGAGTGGGATCATTATGTGGAATTGGCTCATAAGTTCAAGATAAATTTACGATACATTTTTATTAATATTGACTTTGAAAATCATAATAAAGAAGATTTCCTTATGAAAGCAGTAATATTTCTGAAAAAGGCATTTACAAATAACAAAAGTTTAAATCAGTTCTCATCTACGGAAATTCCCTGTGAATTTATAACATCAAAATTCAGAAAATATCTTTATGAAGATAAAGTTATAGAAATAAATGGAAAATATGTAAAACGTAAAGAGCTAAATGTTGATAAATATGAATTCTCCATATATCGCCTCTTAAAAGACAAATTAGAAGCTGGAGAAGTCTTTATTAGCAGTAGCCAGAACTTTAAAAGCTTTGAAGAGGATCTTATTGATAATACAACCTGGCAACAAAAAGAGGAACTCATACGAAATATTGATATTCCTTATTTGTATGAGCCTGTTGATAATCTATTGAATTCTTTAAGAGAAGAACTTGATAATAAAATCTATACAGTAAATAAAAGAATTCAGGATGGACAGAATCCTCATATTAAAATTACAGGGAAAGGAGATAATCTTAAATGGACTCTACCATATAAAAAGAAAGAAGAGAAAACAAATGACCCTATGTATGCTCATATAAATCAAATTGGAATTAGTGATGTGCTCTACTTTGTAAATGAAAAAGCTGGTTTTATCTCCTCATTTACTCATATTTTAGATAGATTCATCAAGAGTGAAGCACATGAACACAAAATTTCTGCCTGTATTATCGCCTACGGAACAAATATGGGTCTTGGTAAAATGGCAGGGATTTCAGATATTAGCTATAATGAATTAAGCCATACAGCCAATAGCTTTATTAGACCTGAGACTCTTAAAGCTGCCAATGATAAAATAAGTAATGCTATAGCGAAGCTGCCTGTCTTCAAATATTATAATGTTCAAGAGGGTATTATTCATTCCAGTAGTGATGGACAGAAATTTGAGACACAATTTGAGACTATAAATTCCCGGTATTCTTCTAAATATTTCGGACTAAATAAAGGCATCTCTTCTTATACTCTGGTAGCCAACCATGTTCCTATAAATTCTAAAATTATTGGCGCAAATGAACATGAAAGCCATTATGTCCTGGACTTACTTTTTAATAATACTTCTGATATTATCCCCTCTATGCATTCAACAGATTCTATGGGAATAAATCAGATAAACTTTATACTTCTTTATTTATTTGGATATATGTTTGCTCCACGTTATAAGAATTTAAATAGTAAATCGAAAATGATTTACAGCTTCAAAAGTATAAATGAATATCAGGACTTTCTTTTTAAACCTATTAGAAGGATAAAAACCGAAATCATAAAAGAAGAATGGGAAAATATTCAGAAAATCATAGCTTCTCTCGCTTTAAAATCCACAACTCAAAGTACAATTATCAGAAAATTAAATTCTTATAAAAGAAGAAATAAAGCCAAAAAAGCTCTTGTAGAACTGGATAACATTATTAAAAGTGTTCATATCCTGAATTATATTGATTCTATCGAACTAAGACGTATTATTCAAAAAGTTATTAATCGAGGAGAAAGTTATCACAAGCTGAAAAGAGCTATTCGTTATGATAATCTTGGGAAATTCAGAGTCAAGACTGATGTAGAACAGCAGGTATGGAGTGAATGTACCAGACTTATTGCAAACTCTATTATTTTATACAATGGTATTATTCTTTCCGGTCTGATTGAAAATGCTGAAAAGACAAAAGATTATGAAAAAATTGATTTGATAAAAAAAATATCACCTGTAGCATGGAGGCATATTAATCTTTATGGAAGATATAAATTTCATAAAAAAGAAAATACAATTGATATTCAAAAAATTATTGATATTTTGGAAGAAAAGTATTTGACTTAAAAATCCTACCGGCCTTTTCGAGGGGTTGGGCAAAAATACCC
>JBEHWO010000584.1:0-3890 GCA_040217695.1 Vulcanimicrobiota bacterium
CTTTCTCCTGACTTTGTTCTTCCAGGCATGTCATATTAACTCTTAATGATATTATATACAGGTTTTACGACGAATTTCTTTTCTCCAGGGACTGGCCCCTGAAATTCTTCAGTATGATAATGTAACTTTCTATGCAAAAAATATAGTGAGTAGTGAATAGGAAAAGTAAGTAAAATCCAATTTTTTTCACTTTTCACTTTTCACTCTGAATATTCTGTGATAAATTTCTTTTTCCATTGTATATAAAATCACCTGTCATTTTTAAACACAATCCCTTCATCATGAAACATTTGACTTACTGATATAAATATTGCATAATAGTGTGTATATCAGTACATGGGAGGACTAAAAAATGAAGTATTATGTATATGAATCTACCATCGATGAAAAAGAGAGGAAATTTATATCTATTGTCGGGACCGAGATTATATTCGAAAAAGGTATGAAAAAAGAGGTAATAGTAGGTGAATTAAAAGAAGGCGTGGAATTAAAAAGGGACAACTTCATACCGAACAAAGCATTTCTTGAAGTATTTCACGGTGTAATATCCAGAGAAATAATTCATGATCCCGATGCCATAAGTGAAGCGGAGAAAATAAAAGAAGGTTTTGTATATGTTATAGATAAGAGAGTAGGAAACCCCGAAGGAAATATAAATGCTGAAGATATAATTGGAGCCATACAGGTCGATAAAGGTTCTCTGGTAGATAACAGTTATCATGGGAATCCGAATTATTGTCTCCTGACAGATGAGGGATTATTTCAATTATCCGATACACTTGAGACAGGACTGTTAAAAGAGCTTGAAAAAATTATGGAGTCGTGAGTCGTGAAAAGTGAAAAGTGCGTAGTAGGGGCGAACCACTGTGTTCGCCCGGTACCGGTGAAATTACGCATCACGCATCACTAACCACCCGTCACGCGTTACGCGTTACGCGTTACGATTTAAGAAGTAATATATAACCGGTCACTGAAAAAGGGGATGATTTTTTATGATAGTCAAACAACTCTGTCCCGGCGGAGACAGAAATTTCAGTTATATCGCAGGAGATAAGGAAGGAGGGACAGGGATTATAATTGATCCTTCCTATAATCCTGAGATGATTCTGGAAGAAGCAAAAAAACTCGATCTTGACATTAAATATATATTCTGCACCCACGGTCATGGCGATCATACGAACGGGAATAGTACAATAAGAAAACTTACAGGCAAAACACCTTTGCTTTACGGTCACAGAGACGAAGAAACAGGTGTGACTGTTTCAGACGGAACAGAACTTCCTCTCGGTTCTTTAAATATAAAAATAATTCATACACCGGGCCATACGGAAGATTCTATGTGTATTTATACAGGGAACGCACTTTTTACGGGAGACACACTTTTTGTCGGTAAAATAGGAGGAACTCACAGCAGAGAAAATGCTTTAAAGGAATATTCGTCACTACATGAAAAATTAATGACTCTGCCTGAAGAAACAATAATTTATCCGGGACATAATTACGGAATTTCTCCTGTTTCTACGATAGGTGAAGAAAAGAGAAACAATCCTTTTATAATTCAGCCTGATTTTGAAGCTTTCCTATATCTGAAAAACAACTGGGCACAGTATAAACTTGAACATGGAATTACATAACTGGTACGAAGAAAGTTTTGGTACGGACTACCTTTCTATCTATGCCCACAGGGATGATAGAGAGGCGGAAGATGACGTAAAAGATATAATAAAACTCACATGGGCAGAAAAGGACTGGCCTGTCCTTGATCTGTGCTGCGGAACGGGACGGCATCTTCGTGCCTTTCGGAGAGCAGGATATAAAGACCTGTACGGCATAGACCTTTCCATAGATTTACTGACACAGGAAGACAGCATGGATATTACGTATATTCAGGGAGATATGAGGCATATTCCTTTCAGACAATATTTTCATCTGGTACTGAGCCTCTTTACTTCCTTCGGTTATTTTTTCTCGGACAGTGAAAATTTAAAGGTTTTAGAGGAAGTAAAAGGATGTCTGATTCCAGGCGGCATATTTCTCCTGGATTATATGAACAGATCGTATATCGAAAAAAATTTAATTACAGAAGATACCGTATATAAGGACGATAAAGAGATAATCTCGAAAAGATGGATTTCCGGCGACGGCCTCCGTGTCGAAAAAAAAATAAAAATCAGAGAAAATAATGAGGAAAAAATTTATTACGAATCAGTAAGATTATTTACCTGTTCAGAAGTGTATAACTTATTTAAAGAAGCAGGTTTTACAGATCTCAGATGTTACTGCGGACCGGACTCGGATAAAAGTCCGAGAATAACTTTTACAGGGAGAAAGGAATATTAATAATGAGAACATTTGACAATATAAATACGGAAAAATTATGTGAATTCTGTGATCTTATTTCAGTCGGAACTGCCTGCGGCCCTGCAGTAAAATGGGCAGGGGAAAGACTTAATACATGGAGTTCCCATATGGTAGAAGACGGATTTCTTCTCCTTTTACCGCCCGGAAGCACTGTAGAACAGATAAGAATCCTCTATGTGTCACATATAGATGAAATAGGCGGTATAGTAATGTCACCCGGAGCATCAGGCAAAACATTCAATACACGTATAATAGGTACAGCACCCCGGGCTTTTTCAGAAAGACCTCTATTTGCTATGGATTATCTGGATAAAGACGGCACATCTTTAAGAGATTGCAACGGTATTATATCAGGAGGGGATCTTCTGTTACATGGTAAGGATTTACAGCCATTCAGAACAGTTTTCACCTTTAAAGAAAAAGCATCTATTTACGGTGAATGGATTGAAGGTAAAGCCATTGATCCGAGAGTTACTGCTTTCGGAGTGATTGAGGCGGCATCTATGATAAAAAGATCTGATATTGCAGTAATGCTTGTTTTTGCAGAAGAATGTTCTATGTTTGCAGCAAAAAAAGGAGCCTATTTTGCCAACAACAGATTAAAGTCTCTCTCACTCATGGTAAACTGTGACGTTCCGGGATTTAAGAATGTAGAAGGCGGACATATTGAACACTGTATTATGAGGCTTTACGAGGGGAAAAACCTTATAGACCCGTCTTTTGGCATTACTATGTATGAGAAACTTGTAAAAAGCGGATGCAATCTTTCTATGGGAGCTTCCCTTACAGGGAGTCAGACATCGCTGTTTATCCCACTGTGTCATACGATATCACTGGCAGTTCCTGCAGAAGAAGCCCATGTAGCAAGAACAAGAGCTTCCCTGAGAGCATTAAATGAGCTTATAAACGTCCTCGTTACTATTCCCGAAGTTTTCGGCTAAAAATTTAAAATCCGAATTTATTTAATTCCCTTATAATATCTTCCTGGCTAAAAGGTTTTGGTATATAAGCGGAGGCTCTGCCTTCATAATAAGCATTAAAAACAGTATCGGGGTCATTAAGAGCCGTTAACATGATTATTTTTACTTCTTCTTCAATTCCAAGCTCACCTTCTATGTCACGAATCTGTTTCAATGCTTCCAGACCGTCCATACATGGCATCATAATATCCATAAAAATCAAATCATAAGGCTCTTCATTCTTATGGGCATGCGCAAAAGCATCAATAGCTCCTATACCGTTAAGGACACAATCGCATTCCCAGCCATGCATGGCAAGTAATGTTTTAAGCATATTCCGTATATGAGTATCATCTTCTACAATCAAACATTTCATAGTTTTTTCTCCTTACTGACATTATTATACTTTATCTGATTATAGACATCAAGAAGCAATGTACCATCAAATTTTGCGGAATTGCGTTTTTTTACGACAGGTAAATTCACCTTTACTGAAAATTATAGTTAATGCATATAAATCTGTAATTAGTGAATAGTGAGTAGTGAATAGTGAATGGCAGGTAATGTCTT
>JBEHWO010000585.1:0-3858 GCA_040217695.1 Vulcanimicrobiota bacterium
TTGAAGTTCAAATTATTATATATTTATATAAGAATTTAAATGTAAATATAATGTAGTTGAAGGTTGAGAGTTTATTGAAAGGAGATTTTTATGTCAGAACAGGTAATGAAAAAACTATCGTTTCTGGACAGATTTTTAACACTATGGATTTTTCTCGCTATGATATTGGGTGTGGCTCTCGGTTATTTTGCACCACAGGTAAAGGATCTTATAGACAGGTTTCAGATAGGAACAACATCAATTCCTATTGCCATAGGTCTTATACTTATGATGTATCCGCCTCTGGCAAAGGTGAAATACGAAGAATTACCACAGGTGTTTAAAAATGTAAAAGTTCTTGTTATTTCACTTGTACAGAACTGGGTAATAGGCCCTATTTTGATGTTTATTCTTGCAGTAATTTTTCTTCGAGGTCATCAGGGATTTATGGAAGGCCTTATAATGATTGGCCTTGCCAGATGTATTGCCATGGTAATAGTATGGAATGAACTTGCAAAAGGTGATACTGAATACTGTGCCGGACTTGTGGCATTTAACTCCATTTTTCAGATATTGTTCTTTTCTGTTTATGCCTATATTTTTATAACAGTTCTTCCGAAAGCACTGGGACTGACGCAGGGGACAGCAGTTCCCATTACAATAGGCCAGATTGCAATAAGTGTATTTATATATCTTGGTATTCCTTTTATAGCAGGTTTAATTACAAGATTCAGCCTTCTTCAGATAAAAGATAAAATCTGGTATCAGGAAAAATTTATACCGAAGATAAGCCCAATAACACTCATAGCACTTTTATTTACCATAGTGGTGATGTTTTCAATAAAAGGTGATTATATAGTTAAAAACCCGTTTAATGTACTTCTCATAGCCATACCGCTTATAATTTATTTTGTTATTATGTTTTTTGTTTCTTATTACACTTCTTATAAAATGGGAGCAAATTATGAGCAGAGCACAAGCCTTTCATTTACTGCGGCAAGTAATAATTTTGAGCTTGCCATTGCTGTTGCGGTAGCAGTATTCGGAATAGGTTCGGATCAGGCTTTTGCTGCAGTAATAGGCCCCCTGGTAGAAGTACCTGTTTTAATAAGTCTTGTAAATGTGGCATTCAAATTGAAGGATACATGGTTTGTAGGAAGATGCTGTAAATGAAGTGTTGGGGTTTGAAGGTTGGAAATTAACCTTAAACTCTCAACTTTAAACTCTAAACCATTAAATTTAAAGGAGAGATGTTAATGTATAAAAAAAATTATCTAATGTTACTGTTATCCCTGTTCTGTCTGACAGTTCTGGCTCTATTCACTTATCCTGTTGAGTCTGCAGGTGGCTGAGGACCAACCTGTGGAGGGGCCGTGAGTCCTGTTATATGGTCGAAAAGTGACGGAGGCAATGGTCATGCCTATCAGTTAGTCGCAGTATCATGGGGATTTACCTGGGAAGAAGCAAAAAAAGCTGCAGAAGCATCAGGGGGACATCTTGTAACAATTAACTCAAAGGCTGAGAATGATTTTGTTTACAGACTGATAAATAAAAATGCAAGTCTATGGGCTGTAGATAAGTCAGGTAATGGTTACGGACCCTGGATAGGTGGATATAAGAAAGAAGGAGTTAAAAAAGCAAAGGAAGGCTGGAAATGGGTTACGGGCGAGGAAGTTAAATATAGCAGCTGGGCATCGGGAGAACCTAATAATTATAAAAATAAGGAAAATGCTATATGTTTTTACAGAGTTTCTATGACGGATAAACCGACATGGAATGACGTGGAACAGGGTATTGTATTGCCTGCCTGTATAGTTGAATTTGATAATCCTAAATAATCAGGAGGTAAATTATGAATAATAAAGTGATTTTAAAAATAGTAGTAATTTTGCTGGTTCTTGGAGGGTTTGGAGCAATATATTTTCTGAAAAAGGAAAATAAACCTGCTGAAACACAGGTAGTAGCCAATCAAGAGGAAAAGTTTCCTGCTCTTGTAGATTACGGTTCTGAAGGATGTAAACCATGTAAAGAGATGGTGCCGGTTCTGGAAACACTGAAGAAAGAATATGAAGGAAAAGTAAGAATAGATTTTATAGATGTAGAAGTTATGGCAAACAGAGATAAGGTTGTTAAAGCCGGTATTAAACTTATTCCGACACAGATAATTTATGACTCGGAAGGCAAAGAGGTTTTCAGGCATGAAGGGTTTATACCAAAAGAAGATGTAGATAAAATATTTAAAGAAAAAGGACTGATTAAATAATGGAAAATATTGCCAATCAGCTAGTAGGAACTATAGACGCCAATCCTGCTCTTGCATATGCAGCAGTTTTCCTGGGAGGTCTGTTTTCCTGTGCAAGTCCATGTGTGCTTGCCATAATACCTCTTGTCATAGGTTTTATTGGAGGATATGCTGAAGGAGACACAAAAAAAGCAATATCTTATTCTATGGTTTTTGTTATAGGGCTGACAGTCAGTTTTACCCTTCTTGGTGCTACTGTAGGTTTTGTCGGAGGTTTTATGAAGCTCTTCGGGAAATGGGGTTATATAGGTATAGCCCTTGTGGCAGTTGCGGCAGGATTACAATTACTTGGTATCTTAAATATACCAATGCCTGCGCCGATACAGAAGATACAGCCTAAACAGAAAGGAATGGTCGGAGGCTTTATACTTGGTTTTCTTTTTGGACTGGCTTCTGCTCCCTGTGCCACACCTGCTCTTATAGGCATACTTGCTCTTGCATCGGCAAAAGGAAATGCCCTTTACGGAGCTACTCTTTTACTTTTTTATGCCATAGGTCACTGGACTCTTGTTCTTCTGGCAGGTATAAGTGTGGGATTTGTGGATAAGCTGGCAAAAACCAGAGGAATAGGCAGTTTTTCTACAGTTATGAAAAAAGTAAGCGGTGTTATTTTTGTTCTTGGAGGATTTTATATATTCTGGCAGTCGGTTTAGTGAGAGGTAAGCAGTGAAAAGTGAGTAGTGAAAAGTGAACCACTGTATTCGCCCGGTACCCGGTAAAAACACGCATTACGCATTGCGTATCACGAATAAGAAAGGAAGTAAAAAAATGAAAGTAGAAGTTTTAGGTCCCGGTTGTGCAAATTGTGTGAAAACCTATGAGCTTGTAAAGCAGGTAATTGAAGAGAAGAAACTTAATGTAGAATTAGTAAAAGTGCAGGAAATGCAAAAGATTATGTCTTACGGCATTATGACTCTTCCGGGACTCGTTATTGACGGCACGGTAGTATGTGCCGGTCGTGTTCCCCATATTGAGGAGGTGAGAGGCTGGATCTGCTGATGATATGAATAAAAAAGCAATGATTTTTCCATGCAGCGGTATAGGAAAGGTTTCTGGAACAATTGCAAGGGATTCTGTCAGAGAAGTGGTACATAAATTAAAAGACAGTACAGAAGGTCCATGCCTTGCTCTTCTTACTGTAGGGGATGAGGAAACAGTTAAAAAAGTTAAGGAAAATCCTTCTATAACAGTTGACGGCTGCCCAAAGGCCTGTGCATTAAAAAATGTAGAAAAAAGCGGAGGCAAAATAGAAAAAAGTTTTATGGTAATGGACTATATGAGAGAACATAAGGAATTAAAGCCTGGAACAGTGACAGAACCGGGAGAAGACGGAAGAAAACTGGCCTCTATTATAGCGTCCGATATATCCGTAATGGTAAAAGAAATTGAAGGAAGGGGGTGATTTCATTGGAAATACTTAAAGTAGGACTGGTTTCCTGCAGCGGAGAAGAATTTTCAGGAGGCACTGTTACAAGACTTGCCACGAGGAAGGTTATGGATAAACTCAGGCAGGGAAAAGCAGTTACACTGTGTTTCCCTCTTTTCCTTGCAGGAGGAGAAGGAGAAAGAGCTTTTGC
>JBEHWO010000586.1:0-3850 GCA_040217695.1 Vulcanimicrobiota bacterium
GAGAGCATATATGTATTATTTATGCTCACCTCAGTAACTATATGACAGGTAGTTTTTATCTGTCATGAAATCTATGAACCGGGGGGGGTGATATAACAACACTTATGATACTTCATGAGAGAGGGAGATTTTTTAATGAAATACGAATGTAACCTGTGCGGTTATATCTGCGATCTGGAAAAAGAAATATGCCTTGAAAATTTCCCTGACAACTGGACATGTCCCGTATGCGGTCTGAGCGGGTTTGTTCTTTATCTGGTACCATAAAGACATGTCCATAACAGCGGAAATATATAACTGTGATTAATCAGGTCAGTATCAACAAAGAGAGTAAAGGGGATTTTATACAGGAGTTACGCAAAAAATATAAGGAAAAATAAATGGATTCCTGTCATTGCGAGCGAAGCGAAGCAATCCCATTATTACAGAAAAACCGTTGGGATTGCTTCGTCGCTCCGCTCCTCGCAATGACAAAATGCGTAACTCCTGTTTATATAACAGTGTGACCGGTAACAGGAGGTCAGCTTCTTATCCGTCATTGTGAGCGAACCGGTCGGAGAACTTTATAATCTGTGGAGGGCAGTGTAAGAGATACCTGCCCTTCACGTGTCAGGTCAGCAAACCTTTCAATAACATTTCAGAAGCTTTCTTATTAAGAGTTTCATTTTCATTGCCACACTTAGGGGAATATATACAGGCAGGGCATCCTTCTTCACAGGGGCAATCTTTTACGAGTTCAAAGGTCATTTTCAGTATTTCATGGCTCAATTGAAAAGCTTTTTCCGACAGACCTATACCTCCTTCAAATCCGTCA
This sequence comes from Vulcanimicrobiota bacterium, assembly GCA_040217695.1. Classification (GTDB taxonomy): domain Bacteria; phylum Vulcanimicrobiota; class SpSt-956; order SpSt-956; family JAKJGF01; genus CALARM01. The sequence goes on from JBEHWO010000586.1 coordinate 815, forward strand.
TAAATAAAGATTGTGGACTCACCTGTATCGGCATGCCACGCAGTTGAAAGGCCGCCAATATCCCATCTGTCACACATAACATGAAAGGGCATTACACCTATCATGGCATGTTCTGCCCCGTGAAGACCTCCCTCTAAATCACATATGTTTCCTTTTATCCGGTCCGGCACGATAAACCATAAAGACATGGTTTTGAAGAGCAACGGAGGAAGTTCCAGAGGAACTATACGTGCCATTGAATCATATTTTTTTATTTTATAACCTGTATAATATTCTTTTACCTCAACCTCTCCGAAGAATATTTCCAGATTTCCTGATTTTTTTCTGTTAATCTCTCTTAAAATTTTCAGATCTACTTCTTTTATTACTTCAGTGTGATAATCAACATCGTTCTTTTTAACATAAATGTGGCATTTTTCCAGATCCATTTTCTTTACTTTATAGGTCTCACCCTGATGAAGCAGTACGGCGCCTTCATGACCTTCCCGGTAAGCCTGGGCTCTATCCATGGTTTCAAGGAGTTTTCCGTCACAGAAAACTTTGAAAACAGTGGAAGAAATACTGTTTAAACTGACAAGTTCTACAGGCCTTATCTTCCCCCTGTAGACCAGACCATAAGACATTTTTCCGAGCAATCCACTGCGTTCCAGTTCTTTTAAAAAATCATTCAATTTATTACCGAAATATAACTTATCTTTAACGGGATTCAGGGGTAATTCAGAGGAAGCACACAGTATATGCCCCTCTATTATATAAGGATTTTCAAGATCTATTATGGCATGTTCATGAGGTTTATCAAAAAAACAGACAGGATGCTTCATAAAATACTGATCGAGAGGATTCTGAAAAGCTAAAAGCATAACGGCAGACGTATCAGTTCCTCTCCCTGCTCTTCCTGCCTGTTGCCATGTAGATATGATTGTACCGGGATAACCTGATATGACAACACAGTCAAGTGTTCCTATATCTATACCCAGTTCCAGGGCATTTGTAGATATTACTCCCTTCAGATCTCCTGATTTCAGCCTGTTTTCAATATCTCTTCTTTCTTCAGGAAGATAGCCTGCCCTGTAAGAGGTAATGGCACAGGAAAGGTTCCTGTCAGAAGCATCTGTTTTTATCCAGTGAGCAATCAATTCTGCCATTTTTCTTGAAACAGTAAAACAGATGGTCTGAAGATTATGTTCAAGAAAAAAAAGACACATGTGTTCTGTTTCTCTGTGAACAGAAAGTGTTCCTGTACCATCAACATAGGGATTATAAAAAATAAAATATTTCTTACCTTTAGGAGAACCGTCACTGTCAATTAATTCAAAAGGCAGGCCTGTCAGTTTCTCTGCAAATTCAACCGGATTTGCAAGGGTTGCAGTAGAGAGAATAAACTGAGGATTTGAACCGTAATATCTGCAGATTCTGCGAAGTCTTCTCAGAAGATAGGCCATATTGCTGCCCATAACACCTCTGTATTGATGTGCTTCATCAATCACAATAAAATCAAGGTTTTTATAGAAATTTCTCCATCTGGTGTGCCAGGGAAGAATATGATGAAGTTCATAGGGATTGCTTATTATAATACGGGAGTGTTCTCTGATATAAGGTCTTATGTCACGGGGAGTATCTCCGTCATAAACTTCTGCATGCAAATTTATGCCGCTTATCGTTTGAATATCTCTTATTACTTTCAACTGATCATGAGAAAGGGCTTTTGCAGGGTATAAATAAAGAGCTCTTGCCTGCCTGTCATGACTCAATTGCTCAAAAACAGGTATATTAAAAGCAAGGGTTTTACCTGAAGCAGTGGGAGTTGTGATTACAATATTTTTACCTGAAGAAAGAGTGTTTATGGCATCACTCTGATGCCGGTAAAGTTTAATTTTCTTTTTCAGAAGATAGTCGATCATTTCTTTTGAAAGATCTATATTCAGTTCCCCGTAAACAGGTTCTTTCGGAGGTAATACTTCTATGTGTTCTATTCTGTCTCTGTAAGGAACCTTATTTTTAAGTTCCCTGATTATTTTTTCCATTATGTTCAGTCAATTTCCACCCGGTCTGATGGTTCCGGATAATCATAATATTTTGTATTTCTATCGTGAGGCGTGACACGTTATAATCGTGACGCGTAACGCGTAAATTCACTCTTCACTTTTCATGACTCACCGATATAATTTCTGTAATCACCAATTATAACCCTCCTTGAAAATATAAAATCATAATTTACATAAGTGCTTTTATATGCTATAATGTTGACAGGAAAGACAGGGTTTTAACAGGAAAGGAGGTGATAAATATGGTAATAAATAATAAAAAAAATGACATGTATAATTATTTATTTTCCTCATTATTTATCATCTTTATAGTATTATTGATTGTAATATTAAACTCCTCCGAAACCTATAGAACTGTTACAGAGAATAGTAACAATTTAACCGACGAATACAGTAAACAAATGGAAGCCATACAGGAAAAATTGAACGTCAATTCAGATATAGGGGACAAAAAAATTACATTCAGACTTACGTCAAGAGTGTTACATGGGAACCGATTTTCCAATGACTTTAACTATACCGGCATGATGCCCGAGACGATTAAAGTAGAATACACTATGAATGTGAAAGAAGCTATGCTGTTTCTTGACAATCGCTACAAACAAATAAAGAAAGATAAGAACTGGTATATAACACATGACAGACTGGACGAATATAATTTTAACCTTGCGGAAACAGTAAATGTAACAAGAGATATATGCAGAGAACTCAAGAAGGATTACCATTTACTTGCCGATGAACCATGGTTTTAATCGATGGAGTGGTGAGAGGATTTTTTACTGATGCAGGATACAACCGGTGAATTTACCGCTCACCACTCTTTTTCTTTTTCATGGGGGGGTAAAGGGAGGCCGGCAATCATAACTGACCAGATAACAGCAAACATGCATTCCGCTTTTTCAAAACAGCTGGCCATTATAATATTCTTTCTAATCATTAAATCTTCATATTATAATATATTAATATAATTTGCAAAAAAAAAAAAAAAAAA
>JBEHWO010000587.1:0-3843 GCA_040217695.1 Vulcanimicrobiota bacterium
AAGGTATGATGCAATCCCGTATGACTTATACCTGCCGTTATCCATGTATTTTTTCTGTTATCCCATAACCTGTAAAAGGCAGCTATTTCACTGTACGTTCCATTATTGCCGTCAGAATAATTGTAATCAGAAACATGGGCAAGTAAACTGCATTTCTCCGTAAGATTAAGACCTGCATAATAATCCATGCCATTATAAGAAATATTTTCTTTCATAGCTTCTACTGTTTCCAGAACAAAATCCTTTCTATGCCTTATACCGGCTTCCAGTATATCATTTTTAAAAGCAAACTCTCCATAGTAAGTACTGCCCTGAGTTCCTCCACTGTAACCTCCTCCTGCAGAAAAATTTTCCGTAATATGCTGTGTAACGTCAAGTTGACCTTTATTATATATACCTGTATAGGCATCACTTTTGATTTTATATCTGTTAGCTGAGAGAAGAATTTCTGTTCCTGTAGTCATAACAGGATAGAAAAGACCTGCATAATAATTTGTGTAATCCTGATTATTAATGCTTCCCTGACTGTATTCTCCTCCTGTGTATATACCTGATATGTCATCGTCAAGGATATTTAACATTTCTCTACCATAATTCCTGTCTGAAGAGATTTTCTTTAATTGATTGTAATAGGCAGAATAAAAATAAGGAGTTCTTGAAATATTATAATTAAGCTCTGAGAGTCTTGCCTGATTTAAAGAGCTTTCATTTTCTTCCGAAGGGTTTTCTCTGTATATTTCTTCATATAATTCTATGGCTTCTTTATATTTATATGTATTTAAATATATAAAAGCAATTCTTTCAGGGGAACATTTTTCTCTTATATCCTGTCTTTCCAGTATATTATAAGCTTTTTTATAGGATCCTGTAATCATATAAAGATCGAGAAGGCGGAGCAATTTATCCTGATTATGAGGTTCAAATTCTAAAAGCTTTTCCGTAAGAGCTGTTTCTTCTTTAAAGGATTTATTATTTTTATAAATATCCAGTAATTTATTTATTATTTCTTTATTATCACCATAGGTTTTTAATGTATTCAGACATTCTTCTGTAGCATAGGCATAGGAACCTGTAGCATTGTAAATATCTATAACAAGTGTTCTTATATGCACATCTTCAGGTTTTACTTCAAGATACCTTTTATATAATAAAACTGCATAGGAATAATTTCTCATTTCTATCATCATATCGGCAAAAGCCAGTAACACTTCAGTATTTTTCGGTTCATCTTTAAGTAATTGCTGATATATACCTATAGCAGAGTCATAATGTTTATTGGTTCTGAGTAGAGACGCATCATAAAGAAAATCTTCAGTCTTTTTTATCTCCTGTTCCGGTATAACTTCTTTATCAGGAGCGGCATTTTCTCCTCCGTAGAGGATATTAATATTTAAAAACATTATAAAAACTATTATTATAATCATTTTTTTATACATGCCTCCAGAATATAATTTTGAGGCTTACCTTTTAATTCATATTTAAATGAAAGTAATCCTTCACTGTCTGTCTTTACATCGAAATCAATATCTTTGAGCTTAACATTATAAAGGGTATCTCTTTTTAAACTGGCAATTTCCATATAACCGGCACCAATACCATCCTGAATTACTGCTTTTATTTTATGTTCATCACAGTCCCAGAGGCCAATATAGTGAGATGCCGATTTCAGATAAACTTTACTCTGTATCTTATCTGTAAGATAAATTTTATGTTCCTCTTTCTCATCTAAAAATATGTAAAGAGAATTATTATAATAATTAAATCCAAGAATATTTTCTGACCTTTCTAAATCAGGCCTGAGAGAAGTATTATCAAATCTCACAGTTCTTAAATAACCCATATTCCTGATAATAAAACCTCCATCGCCTGTTTTTCCTGTCTGAGCATAGTAAAAATCTTTTATAATACGGGAGTACTGGCTTGCAAAGAGAAGGGCCATATGCTTTGAAAGGCAGTATTCATAAAGCTTCTGCAGAGCTTCAAGGCTTTCTCTGTAAATACCGCTGTAAAAATGATAATAAATATTTACAGCTTCTATCCTTAAAGGTTTATCAGTATTTTCTATATGGTCTATCAATTTTATCATACCATCATAATTTCCTGTCCAGGATTTTGTATATATATAATCATTACTGCCTGATGTATGAACCTGCAGTCCCTTACCATGTTTTATAAGGACAGGACATAAACTGCTGTATGAATTATAATCTCTGTCATAAATGGGATCTCCTCCATTTATATTGGCAAGTCCCAGTTTTTCTGTTTCCAGAAGGAAATCTTCCGTAGGATTACACATGCCTGGCCAGAAGATAATTTTATTAACTTTTCCGGGAGGCACAAGATTCTGATTGATTAAAGCCGTAGAATAGAGAATTTCTGTTTCAGGAGAAGCTTTTTCATAGCTTATCTTATAATCGCCTGTATGTCCTGACATATCTATCTTTACATCTCCACTGACTAAATTAAATGGGTGGCTATGGGTATGGCTGGCAACTTCAATATTATCCAGGGCAAAGATGTGGCGGGCCATATCCATAGCAGGATTATAATATTTCACACCATATCTTATGATTTCATCTGTTATTACAGAAGAACTTACAGGGAGATTATATTTTTTGAAAATCTCTTCTGTAACTATTTCACCTGCATATCTTCCAGGTTCATCAGAAGATACATTCATAAGTCCGTCAGCATCTACATGACTGTAAAAAATCCTCTGGCCATTGAGAGTCGTATAATCTAATTTTGGCATTTCTTCCAGAGAAAGAGCATCCTGAAAAAATTCAAAAGGATTTATAACCCATCTGCCGCTTTCCTGATCCAGGATAGCCCTTGCATCATATTGAAGATTCAGTAATTCTCCATAAGTTTCAGGGGAAGACAGGGTATTCTGGCTGTAAAAAAAATCTCCACCTATTATGCCTCCCCAGGGACCTGTAACTGCAGGAGTAATATTTCCATGTTCAGAAGTGTAGATATTAAGAAGAATTTCATTCCCTTCTCCGACAGATCTCAGAGGATTTACACCGGCATTATCATCTATATTTAAAGGACTTTCAAAACCAGAGAAACCGTCTTTTACATAAACTATTTTTCCAGGATGATAAAAGGCTTTGTACATATCAGGACGGCCCCTGTTAAATATATTTCCACTGTATCCATAGGCACTTACATTCATTTCATTGATTCTGTGAGTTACAAGACTGTTTTTCAGAGCCTTTAAATTTTCTAATATATAAAAATAATTTTCATCACATTCCAGTCCCATCATTGAAAAGACATCTTTTACATGGGAAGAAAAGGTAAATCTTTCAGAATCATAAAAAGCACCGTAATTATCCAGGATGATTACTTTTTTACCATTATTTATCTGTTTTAAAAGCCACAGATTATAATCATCTGCATCTTTCATATCAGTGTCTGTAAACCAAGTCATAACTGCCATATAATCCTTCATTGTTTCATCATCAGGTCTGCTTTTTTCAATATCTAAATAATCACAGACAAGACCGAGATGATTTAAAATAACATCACAGCAGTCGCAGGCAGAAGACGTTTCAAAATCTATAACTTCACTGCTTTTATAAAGGACAAGCACTTTTCTCGGAAGAGGTAAAGAACATGGCAGACGTTCTTTTTCTATCTTTTTATTCATAAGAGCTCTCTCCAGCTCTTTTTCTTTATCTACAGTAATATTATAAACTTCTGGAGGAACAAATTCATATTCTCCGAGTGCTTCTTCCAGGAATTTATCCAGTTTAAGTATAAAACTGATTTCCCAGTTATCCTGTCTCTGTCTGTAAATATATCCCTGAAGAGCCATGCCTCCATAAGGTGTTACTA
>JBEHWO010000588.1:0-3841 GCA_040217695.1 Vulcanimicrobiota bacterium
GAAGGGATAGAATGAAAAAAATCCTTATTATTAGTCCACATACTGATGATGGAGAACTTGGTTGCGGAGGAACTATAGCACGCTTTTTTGACGAAGGCTACTCACTTTATTATGTCGCTCTTTCATGTTGTGAAAAATCAGTACCTCCTGAATACCCTCCTGACATTTTAAAGTGTGAAGTGAAAGATGCCACTAAGGTGTTAGGCATCGATAATCCATTATTATATGACTACGAAGTAAGGAATTTCCCTCAATTTCGGCAATCAATACTTGATACGTTAATTTCGATAAAAAATGATTTAAAACCTGATATTGTATTTACTCCCTCCTCATATGATACTCATCAGGATCATAAAATTGTCCGTGAGGAGACATCGAGAGCGTTTAAATCATGCACCATTCTTGGATATGAACAACCATGGAATAATATCACATTCAACACCCTTGCATTTGTAAAATTGAACGAATCACATATAGCGAAAAAAATTCATTCTCTGAATTGTTATACAACTCAAAAAAGTCGTGCGTATTTTAATGATGAATTTATCCGGGGATGGGCTATAACCCGAGGGACCCAGATTGCTGAAAAATACGCAGAAGCATTCGAGGTGATCAAGTGGGTTATCTAATGAATTATTTAAGTAGCAAATTATTTCACTGTCGAGCAGTATATTGGTAATTTTCATGCGGGATTTTACAATACAACAATACATCGCCCTTTGCAGGGCAATTATTGATAGCGGTTATCAAGTTATTACAATTCATAACTATTGCAAGTATTTTAAAGAGACAAATGATGTTTTTCTCATTTTGAGGCATGATGTTGATAAAATGCCCGAAATGGCCTTAAAAATGGCACAAATAGAAAATCGACTAGGAATATCCTCTACATATTATTTTAGAAAAACACCTGAGGTCTTCAATCCGAAAGTAATCGGAATGGTCGCCGATCTTGGCCATGAAGTTGGTTACCATTATGAAGTTCTGGACAAAGCATCTGGAGACCATTGTAAGGCGATAAAGATTTTTAATTCGGAATTGGATGATTTCAGGAGAATATGCTCTGTTGATACAATATGTATGCACGGAAATCCGACGAGTAAGTGGTTAAATAGAGATATTTGGTTGTTTTATACTCTTTTTGATTATAAGTTAATTGGAGAAGCATATCTATCGCTAGATTTCAATAGAATTCACTATATTTCTGATACTGGGAGAAGTTGGAATTCGGAGGCCCGCGTAAAAGATTATGTTAGCGGTACTTCGAATTCGGCATTCAAGAGTATAAAAAAAACACCCAATCTGATAAAAATTCTCAATAAAAAAATAATCAGGCAAGTATGCATTAATGTTCATCCTCAACGATGGTCTGATGAGATGAGCCCATGGATACGTGAATTGATTGGTCAGAATATCAAAAATATCGGTAAAATTTGCTTGAAGGCGATTAGATGACAATATTAACCTTTGATTTGCATATTCATTCGAAATATTCAAAAGATTCAATAATGTCCCCTGCACAAATTATTAAAATTGCAAAAGAAAAAAAACTCACGGGGATTGCAGTAACTGATCACAATACTATCAGAGGTGGTATTGAAGTAAAAAAAAAATCCGATAAAGATTTATTTGTCATTGTAGGTTCCGAGATTAAAACAGACAGGGGAGAAATCATCGGTCTTTTTCTTAACGAAGAGATACGGTCAAAAGACTTTTTTGAAGTAGTAGATGATATTAAAGGACAGGGGGGCAAATGTGTCTTACCTCATCCATATCGGAATCACTATGCCGACCCAGCATCATTAATTTCATATGTCGATGCAATTGAGGGGTTCAATTCACGAAATCCAAAGGATTTTAATATCAAAGCACAAAATCTGGCGAGATCTCAAAGAATTGTCATGACAGCAGGAAGTGATGCACACATGCCCTTTGAGATAGGATATGCAATGACCTGCATCGAGGAAAAAAATTTTTACAATCAATTCTCAATACTCTCTAAGGCTACTTTTATTCAAGGAAATAATCATAGTCAACTTATGCGGTTTTTTCTTATTTGTGCTGGAAAATCAACAGTAATCCTGAAAAAAATTTAATTTGGTGTGTAAGATGTCAGTTTTACTTACCCCAGTGAGCGGCAATAAAGCCCAGATTATTATAAAAAATCTGGCGAAATACAAAATTAAAATCATAACCTGCGATCATGAACATATCTCTCCTGGTTTTTTCTCCAAGCACTCTTCAAAACACTATATTACTCCATCTCCGGTTCTCAATCCCGTTGAATATGTTCATACTTTAATAAGTATTATTCAGAGAGAAAATATTGACGTTCTTCTGCCGGTTCACAGTACAGAGACTTTAGTGATTTCTAAATACAAAGAAGAATTGGAAAAATACTGCCACGTCCCATGTTCCGATTATAATACGATGTTACAACTCCATGATAAAGCAAAATTATATGATTTGGCGGTAAAATTGGGATTACCAGTTCCCCTCACATTTTCAGCGAATAGTTATGATGAATATACTGCTCTGAAAAAAAAATTGAAATATCCTGTTGTTCTTAAACCAAAGACTGAATCCGGAAGTAAAGGCGTCAAATACGCCAATTCTGAAGCACAATTGGATCGATATGTTAATCCGATTTTTCGAGAAAGTTTCAATAATTTTCCGTTAATTCAGGAATATATTAAAGGAGATGGCTATGGTGTATCATCCATATATGACTATGGGAAACTCATTGCTTATATTACCCATAAAAGATTAAGGGAATATCCTCTCACCGGTGGACCCAGTACATTGAGAATCAGCACGGAGCACCATGAGATGGAAATGATAGCCATGCGACTTCTTACAAATGTGAATTGGCATGGTGTAGCGATGGTTGAATTCAAGCTGGATAAAATAAGTGGAAAACCATATATCATTGAGGTGAATCCGAGGTTCTGGGGTTCGATTAATCAGGCAATTTCATCAGGGATTGATTTTCCGTATCTTTTATATCAGCTTGAATTTCAAAACGAGAAAAATAAAGATTATACGTATAAAAAAGGAGTAAAAACGCAATTTTTAACGAATGACATAAGAGCACTCTGCAGTGAAATCATTCATACAAGGGATCCGAATTATATTTTCAAATGGATTAATGAAATGAAAACAATTGATGCAATAGATGAGGATTTTTTTGGGGACCCCTTTTTTTATATGGTATTTTTAATCAAGGAAATTAAAAAGCTGATAATACCTTAATTTCGATATGATTAATATAAAAGAAGGCCAAATTTTTCAATAGTAATTAAAATGAATATTTTATTCGGTGTCCAGCATCCTAAACATGTCTATCTCTTTAAAAATGTAATTAAGAATCTTCAGGAGAGGGGGCATAATATATTAGTAACCTCTGTCCATAAGGAGGTGACTGAAGAATTGTTAACCATTTATAATATTCCATTTGTGAGTATTGGAACGAATAAGGAGATTCTCACAAAAAAAGCGATGAATTTATTATTTCGGGAATTCCGTACATTTCAGATTATTCGACGGTTTAAACCTGATTTACTCATTGGGAGAGCTCTTCCGTATTTTGCACACATGGGAAAATTATTTCATATCCCATTTATCATTTTCGAAGATACAGAATTATCTTTTAACTTACATAGAATCACCGTTCCTTTCGCATCCTGCGTGATCACCCCAAAGTCATACAGGGGAAACATTAACAACATCCACATTCGCTATAATGGATATGATGAACTGGCATATCTTCACCCAATATATTTTTCACCGGAAGAAAAAATATTAGAAAAATTACATTTGAGCAACAAAGATAAAATTATCA
>JBEHWO010000589.1:0-3837 GCA_040217695.1 Vulcanimicrobiota bacterium
CTTCTGTGGCAGTTTCTGCCATGGAAGGGATAGTTAAAAAGGTTATACAAAATAATATTATGGTAAATTTTAATACGGGGTTCATTTTGTCCTCCTTGGAATCGTGATGCGTGACGCGTAACGCGTGACGCGTGGGGTGTATCATTTATTGTTCACTTTTCACTTTTCACTTTTCACTACACACTTACTCACTCTTAAACGTAAACTCTTTCTCTTTCTTCTCCAGTTTCGGTACGGAATCGTCGGAGCCTTCGAGTATTTCATCAAGGCTGGATGCTGCATCCAGTTTCGGTTCCGATGTTTTTTTGTCTCTTGAGTAATAGTAGCCGTATTTATATTTATAGGAATAATAGGTTCCTCTGCTTGTGTCCATTTTATTGAGCACCACGCCTATAATATCCGCCTGGGCGCTGTTCAGCATTTTAATGGAATATTGAACGGTTCGTGCATTTATGCCTGTAGATACTACAAGCAACACCTTGTCTACCATGGAAGAGAGTATTATGCCGTCGCTTACTGCCTGGCAGGGAGAGGAGTCGAATATGACTATATCGATTTCTTTGTCTGCTATCAGATCATTGATGAAGGTTTTCATTCGCTCGGATTCGAAAAGTTCTGAAGTGAATTTTATATTTTTTCCTGCAGTAAGGATTTTCAGATTCGGTATGCTTGTATTATGGATCAGATTTTTCAGGGAAAGGCTTGCGGTAAGCAAATCAGTAAGACCTTTTCCGTTGTTGCCCGGTTCAATATTAAAGGCGCTGTAGAGTGTTGGTCTGAGCAGATCAGCTTCTACTAAAAGCACTTTTTTGCCCATCTGTGCATAGGATATGGCGAGATTTCCCGATACTGTAGATTTGCCTTCACCGGGGACGGAACTTGTTACAAGTATGGTTTTTACCGGTCTCCCCAGTATTGCCGTATCGTCTTTTATTGAAAAATTCAAAACGGTTCTCAGGGTTCTGAATGCTTCCAGGAAAAATACATATTTTCTTTCTTTGTCATCTACATTGATAAGAGAAGGATGCTGAATCTTCTTTGAAAATTTTATCCTCGGTATGACTTCCATAACGGAAAGATTCAGATTTTTCGAAACCTCTTCTTCGTTTGTGAGAGGTATATTGAGCTGTTCCATAATAATGGCAAGGCCTATGCCGAGACAGAGCCCTATCAGCAATGCAACGGAAAGATTTTTCTTCATGTCCGGCTTGAACGGAACGGCAGGAGTCATGGCATAACTTGCGACTTCTACATTCCCCTGCTGATCCGCTTCCATTATTTTCGCCTGCTGTGATTTCTGCAGTAATTGTTTGTATTTGTCTTCCGTTATTTCCATCTCTCTTTTCAATCTCTTCATTTCCACAATTTTTTCAGGAAGATTTTTCAGGCTTTCACTTTCCTTTTCATATATGGCTGAAAGTCCTGATGTTTTTGCCTCGGCCCCCGTATATTCAATGGAGTTGTTGATAAGCATCTGGTTTTTCTGTGACGCATTCTGGGCTGCAGATGCTTCTCGGAGTTTCCTTTTCGTTTCTTCGATTTTTGCCTTTGTATTCAGTACATCGGGATAATCGTCTGTCCACTTTTCCTTGAGTCCTGCCAGTTCTATTTCTAACTGGGCAAGCTGGCCTTCAAGGGTGGTTACGACAGGGTCTTTTTCGTCTATTTTCATTCCGCCCTGTAAACCTGCCTCTGCTTTCTGCATTTTCGCCTTTGCCACATCTTTTTCCACCTGAGCCTGTGCTTTCGATGATTCAAGTTCTATTATCTTCTGAACCTGAGCCTGTGCCTCCGTGTCTGCATCAATCAGATTTTCTTTTTTCTGGAAATTTTTGAATTTCTCTTCCGCTTCCTTCAAATCTTTTTCTACTATGGCAAGCTGCTGTTCTATCAAGTCTCTGCTCTGTTTTATTTTTATGGAATCGAACTGCTTGTTTTTATCTCTGAACTGATCGGCGCTGTAATTGGCTATGAGCCTGGCAAGTTCGGGATCCTTGTTTACGGAACTGATTTCTATCATTTCCGTATCTTTTATTTTATTAAAGGAAAGACTTCCCATGATAGCTCCCGAAGACAGATTTATTTTATTTTTTTCCTTGAGGAGTTTAGATATATTATCTCCTGCTTCCGCTGAAGAACTCATCATCTGAATCTGAGATTCAATCGAAATGGAAGGCACATATACCGTAGTTTCTTCATCTCCCTGCCTTTGGACGGAAACAGGCCTCGGAAGCACTATGACCTTACTCGTTGCTTTATAGAGAGGCGTTGTCATCCTTGTAATTACGAAACCCAGTAAAAGTACGATGCTTACACACTGAAGTATTACAAATTTTCTTCTTCTTATGATATTTAAATAGTCCAGGATTTTCTTCCAGTCGATTTCATCTTCGTCTTTTTGCTCTGAAGATTTATGCGGCATTATTGCTGGCGGCCTGTATGTTTCTATTGGAGTCTTATTGTTTTGAGGGGGAGAAGGCGCATTTTTGTAAGGTTCGATATTCATTTGTTACCTCCCGTATATTAGCAGGCTCTTCACATGTCACCGGCGTTCTTTGTTTATACATATGGTAAATTGGTTTATATTTGCACTGATCCTAACATTATATTAAACTAGTATATTTTTGTCAATATAAGTTGACTATTTACTTTTAAGTATTGTATATTATGAAAGTGAAAAGTGAAAAATGAAAAGTGACTGGAGGCAGAGATTTTGAGCTTACATGATAACAGTTCCGTATTACCCGTGACGCGTAATACATCACGCATCACGCATTACGCGTCACGACTCATCCGTCACGCATCACGATTTACAATTATCTTCCTGTTAAGTATTTTACTTCTCAATTCTTCCTGCAATGAAGCTGCAAAATTTCATAAACAGGCAGATGAGTTATATATAAAGGGTAAATATAAAGAAGCTCTCGAACTGTACGACAGGGCTCTGGAGATTAACTCTAAAGACGGAGAAGTCTGGTTTGATAAAGGTGAAAGTCTCTGCGGCCTGGGCAGATATGAAGAAGCTGTTGCCTGTTACGACAGAGCACTGGAATTAAAACCTGAAGAAGGTCGGATATGGTACGGAAAAGGGGAAGCTCTCAGGCATAACGGGAAGTATTATGAAGCCATTACATGTTACGATAAGGCTGTAGAAATTGACCCTCTCACCGGTTCTGCCTGGTACGGCAGGGGAGAAGCTCTGAACTGTCTCGGTAATTATGAAGAAGCAATAAAATCATGTGATAAAGCTATTGAAATTAATTATAGAAATTTTGACGCATGGTACTGTAAGGCAACGGCATCTGATAAACTCAGGAATTACAAGGAAGCTGTCAGATGCTATGATAGAGCCCTTGAGATTAAACCCGATGATCTTAATTCATGGTACGGCAAGGGACAGGCTTTGAATAATCTGGGAGATTATGAGAATTCTATTATATGTTATGACAGGGCAATAGAGATTAATCCGAAGGATATTAAGTCATGGTATCAGAAAGGCCGGGCACTTGCTTTTCAGGGAAAAGTTAAGGAAGCAATGAAATGTGCCGATACGGCCATAGAGATTGACCCGAAAGATGTTAAAGCCTGGTACAGTAAAGGTCTTATTCTTGTAATACTGAAAAAATACAGTGAAGCTCTTGCCTGCTGGGATAAAGGTCTTGAACTTGACCCGAAGGATAAAGATACATGGAAAAGCAGGGGCTGGGCTATGGAAAAATTGAATAAATACGGAGAAGCAATTAAATGTTATGATAAAGTAATAGAAATTGACGGTAATGATTTGATGGCATGGCACAGTAAAGCACTGGCCCTGAACCACGGAAAAAAATACGGTGA
>JBEHWO010000590.1:0-3806 GCA_040217695.1 Vulcanimicrobiota bacterium
TTTAATTTCTCAATCATAACCATTTCTCTCCTTTCTCTAAAAATTCCGGGGGTTAATTTTTCTATTATTATAAAATCATTCCTACCGTCACACATTAAGCGTCACGAGAGCTTATATGTATTATTTATCTTCACTTCAGTAATTATATACTACATTATTATTCAGTCTTATTCAACTGTTATTTGTTAATTAATTGTTAACAATTTTCTCAATCAATACAATCAGTAATATAAAATTTTGCCCTTGTAACCTTCAAGTTTCAATAGAAATTCCTTTATACCAAGGCCTGTTTTACCACAGTATCCCGTAAGTCTCCCATCTGTTCCTATGACTCTGTGACATGGAATTACTACAGGAAAAGGATTGGCACGATTGGCTCCCCCTACGGCTCTTGAAGATTTCGGGTTTCCTATCTTTTCTGCTATATCTTTATAGGTTCTTATTTCTCCGTAAGGAATTTCTCTGAGATTCTTCCAGACAGAGAGCTGAAAATCCGTGCCTTTCATATCCAGTCCAATGGTAAAATCCTTTAATTTCTTATCGAAATAAGCAAGAAGCTGTTTTACAACCATATCATTCTGTTCATAATTTTCTACTATTTCATATGACGGGTAATACTTTTTTATCCAGGCAAAAAAATCTTCTTCTCCTTCTCCGCCTTCAGAAAGGCTTATCCTGGACAGACCCCTGTCAGAAGAAGCTATAAAAATCTTCCCTATTTTCGAATCAAAATTTGTATAAAAAATTTTATTCATAAATTACTCATCTCCTCTGTTGATAGTCGTGACGCGTAACGCATAACGCGTGACGGGTTCAAGCCCTGCGCATTACGCATTACGAGGTTGTTACTTATGACTATAATGAATCTAACTATAATTTATAACAGAATTTAATAATACATGCAACATAACATTAAAGATATGCTATAATATATAAAATCTTTTTCAAGGATTAACGTCCATTCCTCGCGTCACGCGTCACGCGTCACGCGTCACGTGTCACGATATATTATGAATACATTCGGAAGAAACTTCAGAATAAGCATATTCGGCGAATCCCATGGAGAAAGGGTAGGTGTGGTCATTGATGGCTGTCCTCCCGGCATTTCTGTAGAGGAAAATGATTTTATTCCTGACCTTATGAGAAGAAGAAGCGGTAATAAAGGAACGACAGACAGAAAAGAAGCCGATTTTCCACTGTTCAGAAGCGGTATTTTCAACGGAAAAACTACAGGAACACCAATTTTAATTGTCTTTGAAAACAAAGACATAAGTTCCGTTGATTATGAAAGAATAAAAGATACGCCCAGACCGGGCCATGCAGATATGGTTGCATGGCAGAAATTTAAAGATTTCCATGATTACAGAGGAGGAGGTCATTTCTCCGGAAGACTTACCGTAGCTCTTGTAGCAGCAGGTGTAATTGCCAGAAAGATTCTGAAGACCGTAAAAATAAATGCCACGGTACTGGAAATAGGAGGAAGCAAAGATTTTGACGGAGTCCTGGAAAAAGCAATAGCCGAAGGTGATTCCCTGGGAGGAATAATAGAATGCATAGTCACTGAATTACCTCCGGGATTGGGAGAACCTTTTTTTGATTCTATGGAATCTGTTCTGAGTCATATAATTTTTTCCATACCGGGAATTAAAGCCATAGAATTTGGTTCAGGTTTTAACTGCAGTAAAATGTCCGGCAGTGAATATAATGATGAAATAATAAATATAGAAGGTAAAACAAAAACCAATCATTCAGGCGGTATAAACGGCGGAATAAGCAACGGAAATGACATTATCTTCAGAGTTGCCGTAAGACCTACTGCCAGTATAAAAAAACCTCTTATGACAGTGGATTTGACTACAGGAGAACCTGCTGAAATTATTGCCGGAGGAAGACATGACGCATGTATAGCCCTGAGGATGCCTGTTATAGTTGAAGCAGTTACGGCTATAGTGCTGGCAGATTTTATGGCCAGCTCATAAAACCTTTAAGAGCAGTCATAGAAAATGACACAGGAAGACTCACTCCTGATACATGAACTGTGATTTTTTTCATTTTTGTCTCCTTCTATCTCATTTACCACAACATCCTATCAAGCAATTCTTAAAAAAATTATATCATATATAAAACGACATGCAGGTCAATTAACAAATTAAACTTGCCTTTTCCGTATAAAATAGTTAGAATATAATTTTACCCTGTGAATAAAGTTATAGTTAGTTTCATAACTATCCATAAATAATGACCTCGTAATGCGTAAAGCGTAATGCGTGATGCGCAGGGATTAAACCCGTCACGCGTTACGCGTCACGACGACTTAAATTCTAATAAGTTATGAAATACACTATAATTTCATAAGGAATATTATACATGAATATACAGAATAAATTAATAGTTCTAATATGTTCAATATTAATACTCTGTCTCGTAGTATTGATTATCCAGAGGCATCTGGAAAAAAACAAACTGATTGTATTATTTCAGGAAGAAAAAGAAGAAAAAAGTAAAGTTTTCGATAAAATTCTCTATCTTAAAGGGGAATCTTTATACAATCTAACCTATGATTATACATACTGGGACGAAATGGTATTATTTTTAAAAAATAAAGATAAAACCTGGGCTGAAAACAATATAGAAACAGTTCTTCCAACATATCATGCCAGTTATGTATGGATTTACTCCACAGATTTCTCACTTATTTATTCTGTATCAGAACTGAGAAAAACAGAGCTTAAAAAACTTCCCTTACCTGAAAAAGCTCTTAAATATTTATTTATGGGGAAAAATCGTTTTGCTCATTTTTTTATCAATGCACCTGACGGACTCATAGAAATTCGCGGTGCTACAATACATCCTACTTCAGATAAAGAAAGAATTTCCGAACCTGAAGGCTATTTTTTTGCAGGACGTTTATGGGACTCGAAATATCTTAACGATCTGTCACTGTTAACCAGAAGTGAAATAATTCTGAATACTTACTCTCAAAAAGACAGGATTGACGATAAAATAGAGGACGATGGCATACATTTTTTCAAAACCCTTTACGGATGGAACAGAGAACCGATCATAACTATGGATATAGTATCCAAAACCGGTATTATAAACAGCCTGAACAATGCATCCAACTGGAGTTTATTGATAGTTATTACCTATGCTTTAATATTATTGATTTTACTGTATACATCAATTACATTATGGATAAGATCTCCTCTGAGAAGTATAACAATGGCTTTAAATAAAAATAATCCTGATTATCTTGAGAGACTTAAACATGACAGAAGTGAATTCGGACATATAAGTACATTAATAAATCAATTTTTTGCTCAGAGAAGTGAGCTTATAAAAGAAATTGAAGAAAGAAAATATTTAAATGAAAAACTGGAAAAGGAAATCACAGAGAGAAAACAGGTAGAAACATTACTCAGAGAGAGTGAAAAAAGGTACCGTCATCTTCTTGAGATAGCACAGGAAGGCATATGGGCTATAGACGGAGAGTGTAATACAACCTTTATAAATCCCAAAATATCAGATATACTTGGATATACGACAGAAGAAATGCTCGGCAGGAAGTTTCTTGATTTTATAGATGAAGATGACAGGGATTATTTCAGAGCAAATATGGATAAATACAAAAAAACTGGCAGAGAAAATCTGAGCTGTGAATTCCGGAAAAAAGACGGAAAAAAAATCTATACATCCTTATCTCTCAGTCCCATTAATGATGATAAAGGGAATTTCATGGGCAATCTTGCTCTTGTAACAGATACAACTGCAAGAAAACTTGCAGAAGAAGAGAAAAGTAAACTTGA
>JBEHWO010000591.1:0-3797 GCA_040217695.1 Vulcanimicrobiota bacterium
TAATATTTTCAGGGAGGTACAAAAATGGTTGATGCAATAAATAAGTCTTCAAATACAATCAGTCAACCTCATTCTTCTGAAATAAAAGAGAGAAAAATAATTGAACCACAGGACATTTTGAATATAGGAATTCCGGTATCCCATGATGAAAAATCAGTCCCTGTAGCACTTGCTCCTGAAAGAATAGAAGAAGTCAAAAAACATATGGAAAAAGAGGGGTTTGCATTTAATTCAGACGGGTTTGCGCCATCTATAATTTATTCTTCCGGTGCGGCCTATGCATTAAGTGAAGCAGAAGAGGGAGTTCTTCTGACAGGCGGAAAAGTTACCGGTTCTCTCTGGATACTCAATGCTATAAAAGCAGATATTACTCCTTCCGTATATGCTTATCTTACTGAACATATGACCGGTTTCGCTCCATGTCCTGATAGAGAGTTCAAATCATTGATAAAGCCTTTGCCTTTCTGTATACCTGATGAAGAGTAATAATGATGACCGGAAAGTCATAAAACATTTATAAATATTATTGAATATTTTTAAAGGAATATTTTTTTAAATATTTCCTAATTACCGCTCCAGTAAAAAGAGTATCTGAAAAAAATCTGTATCATTTGTAGACATGAGGTTTTTGCTCCCGTCACGCGTTACGCGTTACGCGTCACGATGTATAAGATTTTGGTTACTAATTTATCTGTTACGGTACTGAGACTTTATCTTTTTATCAAGTCCTGTTCTCTCATCATAAAATTTCTTATTTATCACCTTGACTTTCTACTACTAACTTCTTATACTTAGAAATAATCTAATTTTTGTATTTATAGAAAGGAAGTAATTATGGAAAAATTAACAGAGTATCCTTACACATTTAAAGTTGCCGGTGAAACAGTAGAAGTTCATAAGAGTATGGTAAGAAAGATTACCACTGAAGGAATAGAGCAGAAGGTATCTTTAGACGGTTCTGTAATAGGTGTTTCATATTCAAATGAAAATAATGATTATGTTATAGCCATTCAGTACCCAGTAGGAATTTATATGATTACTAAAAAATATGGCTGGTTAGGGCCTTTCGATAGTGCAGAAGAAATTTCTTATGACGTAGAATCAGGGATTCCTGTACTTAAAGGCAAAAGAGAAGGTAAACTGGGACTTTATCAGTTATAAGTCAGGTAATAGAAAACAGGCAAAAGGCAATATACGCACTTTGCCTGTTATCATGTTGATTATCAATAAAGGAGATATATGAAATGCCATTTAATCTTAAAGGTAGAAATCTGATTACTCTTAACGATTACACACCTCAGGAAATAAATTTTCTTATTGATCTTGCAGCAAAATTAAAAGCAGATAAATATGCCGGCATATATGGCAGAAACCTTGCAAATAAGAATATTGCCCTTATCTTTGAAAAACCTTCTACCCGTACAAGATGTGCTTTTGTTGTCGCCTGTGTGGATGAAGGTGCCCATCCTGAATATCTTGGGAAAGATGATCTTCAGTTTGGAAAAAAAGAAACAGTGAAAGACAGTGCCAGAGTTCTGGGCCGTATGTTTGACGGAATTCAGTTTCGCGGTTTTAAACACAGTACTGTTGAAATTCTTGGCAAATATTCAGGTGTTCCTGTATGGAACGGTCTTACGGATTTATTTCATCCGACTCAGGTGCTGGCAGATTTCCTTACAGTTAAGGAAAATTTTTCAACTTTAAAAGGCCTTACCTTTGCATTCTGTGGAGACGGAAGAAATAATGTGGCAAATTCCCTCCTTATTGGAGCTGCAAAATGCGGCATGGATTTCAGGATTGTAGCACCCAAAGAACTTTATCCCGATAAAGTTCTTGTTGATATGGCAAAAGAATTTGCAAAAGATAGCGGAGCAAAAATTTCTTTGCACAGTGATGTAGCCAAAGGCGTAAAAGGTGCCCATGTAATTTATACAGATGTGTGGGCCTCTATGGGAGAAGAAGATAAAATACTTGAACGTATAAAACTCTTAAAGCCCTATCAGGTAACTATGGATATGATAAATAAAGCAGATAAAGATGTGATTTTCCTTCACTGCTTACCTGCATTTCATAATACAGATACTGATCTTTCGGCAAAATACCCTGATATATGTGAGGTTACGGAAGAAGTATTTGAAAGCAAATATAACAAATCCCTTGATGAGGCGGAAAACAGGGTTCATACTATAAAAGCTGTCATGGTTGCCACACTGGGGAAATGAAATTATTGTAACCGGTAACAGGTAAATATATGTAAAAATTCACCATTTACCTGTTATCCCGGTTCTGAACCACATAAGGTAATTTAATAGAAAAAATACTTCCTCATCTATAACAAGTATTTTTTTGTTTTTTTTCATATCATTACCCTTGATGTTTTCTTAATTATGTAATATAGTTAACGACATGTGCCTGCAGTTATAGTGTATTTCACTCCTTACTGACCCGGGCATAAGCATGTAATAAAATCTACCTCCTGTCACGCGTTACGCGTCACGCGAGTTTATATGTATTATTTATGCTCATCTCAGTAATTATGAATTGTTATGAAACTTACTATATATATTATCATAAGTTGATTTATTAATAAACCGGTGGAAGAAAAATGGGATTATTAGAATTTTTTACTGCTATTTTTGAAATTTTTGAGCCGGATATAAGAAAAATGTTATTCAGAAATGATATAAACGGACTTATAAAGGCTCTGAGTTACAGAAAGATCAGAGTCAGAGAAAATGCTGCATGGGCTCTCGGAAAAACAGGTGATGCAAAATCAGTAGAACCTCTTATAAAAGTGTTAAATGACAGTGATACCTGTGTTCAATATCAGGCAATGGAATCCCTTGTGAAAATAGGAGAATCTGCTGTTGAAGCACTTATAAAATCCTTAACCAATGAAGATCCTGTAGTAAGAAGTAGAGTTGCTACAGTTCTCGGTAATATAGGTACCAGGCAGGCAGTAGAGTCTCTCATTGAGGCTTTAAATGACAGAGATGTCTCTGTAAGGAGAGAATCTGCAGAAGCTCTCGGAAGATTAAAAGATAAAAAGGCTGTCGAGCCTCTATATAAAGTTCTTGAAGATGAAGACACTGATGTCATGCGAAGCGCAGCTATATCTCTGGGAATAATGGGTGATAAGAGGTCTGTCACCCCCCTTGTTGAAGCCCTCTCTGATAAAGACTGGTACCGGAGGCATAAAGCAGCAGAAATTCTGGGAGACCTGAGAGATAAAAGAGCAGTAAAACCTCTTATACAAACTCTATGTGATAAGGATTGGACTGTTTGCTGCTCCTGTGCAAAAGCACTGGGAAAATTAAGGGATGTAAATTCAGTTGCCCCTCTTATCCGTTCATTAAAATCAGAAGATAGATCTGTCAGAAGGGATGCTGCAGAGGCTCTTGGTGAAATAGGTAATAAAGGTGCCCTTGAAGCTCTTCAAGAAGCTTTGAACGATAAAATCTGGATTGTAAGAGATAAAGCAAAAGAAGCCATAAAAAAAATAGGCTCTTAAAATGATAAGAACAATTAAGAGCTATTTAAAGCTATTATAAATTTCCTTTTAATCTGGCATTACATGTGACACATTCCAGAGGACTGTTGTCTTCTGTCAGAGTCGCAAGAGATGCACATTTTTTGCAAAAAAGTTTCCTGCATACAGGGCAGTATCCGTAGTCTTTTGCCTCTATAACGATTGTACTTTTTGACATGACGATAAGCTTTCCGCACTTTGAGCATGTCCCTTTTTTAGTATTTTCCGAAAATAAACCCATAATACTATCCAATATACCCAGTGATAA
>JBEHWO010000592.1:0-3786 GCA_040217695.1 Vulcanimicrobiota bacterium
AAGAACTTTCCGAATTTTACCCTAAAGACTCTGACGGCGCAATTCCTATAGCGTATCTTTGGTCAAGGACAATTACCTGTGAAGGTCCAGGGTGCGGTGCTGAATTACCTCTTATGAGATCTCTTTGGCTTGCAAAAAAAAGCTGTAATTCTGTAGCTTTAAAAATAATTCCTGATCTTGAGAATAAACGAGTTGATTTTGAAATTATTCATGATGCTACTTCTAAAGATGTTAAAGATGGAACAGTAAAAAGAGGTTCTGCCTCATGTCCATGCTGTGGCTATACCACTCCTGTAGCTTCTGTCAGAAAACAGTTAAGGTCTCGTAAGGGCGGTGCAAATGATGTAAGATTATTTTGTGTTGTAACTACAAGGTCGGGACAGCAGGGAAGGTTTTATAGATTGCCTGTGGAAAGAGATTTAGAGGCAGTAAGGAAGGCTACAGAGGAATTGGAAAGAAGAAAGAATGCGTATAAAGGAATTTTAAGCCTTGTGCCGGATGAACCATTACCACCGCAGGGTGCACTTGGTTTTCGTGTTCAATTATATGGTATGGAACAATGGGGAAACCTTTTTACCCCAAGACAATTATTGGCATTAACCACACTGGTCAGCTTTGTGCGAAATAGAAATTATAATACTACTACAATAGATGATGGTTTGGATATAGCTGTTCAGACTTGTTTAGGTTTAGTAATTAATAAGGTTACAGAAAGATTAACATCACTTAGCCGTTATGATACTAGTGCTAAAATGAGTGGTATAATAGGTCTATATTCTGGACAAAGATTACCTAGAGTATGGGATTTTGGAGAGGGTAACCCTTTATTAGATCGTTCAAGTGGTTGGGAACAATGCTTAAACTGGCATTTAAATGTCCTTATTGAAAATAGTAAAATAAATTTATCTATGGGAAATACAGCAAGTAATTCAGTAATAAATCATCCTCTTCCAGACGATTCTACTTATTGTTTTTTTACAGATCCGCCATATTATGACTCAGTTCCATATGCCGACTTATCAGATTTCTTTATAGTATGGCTAAGACGAACCATAGGGAATGTTTATAAAGATTTATTAAACTCTTCTCTTTCACCAAAAGATGAAGAATGTATAGTAGATGAAGTAAAAGGTAAAGACAAGAATTATTTTGAAGTTACTATGGCAAAAGCTATGGGGGAAGGACGAAGAATTTTAAATCCTAATGGTATAGGTATCATTGTATTTGCTCATAAATCAACTTCTGGATGGGAAGCTCAGCTTCAAGCTATTATAGATGCAGGGTGGATTATAACTGCTTCATGGCCAATAGACACTGAAATGGGAACTCGCCTTAGAGCAAGAGATTCCGCTGCTCTTGCCTCATCAGTTCACCTGATCTGCCGGCCCCGTGAAGAAAATTTCACAGGCGACTGGCGGGATACCCTCCAGGAACTTCCTGTAAGAATTCATGAATGGATGCCCCATCTTGCATCAGAAGGAGTAGTAGGAGCAGATGCTATATTTGCATGCCTCGGCCCTGCCCTTGAAGTTTTCTCCCGTTACAACAGAGTAGAAAAAGCAAGTGGTGAAGTTGTAACCCTTCGAGAATATCTTGAACATGTCTGGGCTGCTGTATCAAAAGAAGCTCTAAATATGATCTTTAAAGATGCTGATGCATCAGGTTTTGAAGAAGACTCACGTCTTACTGCTATGTGGCTCTGGACTCTTTCTACAGGTAATGGTAAAGTTGAATCAGTAGAAAGTAATGAAGAGGAAGAAGAAAGTGAAGAGGAAGAAGCAGAAGGCAGTAAAAAGAAACCGGCAGGAGGATTTGTTCTTGAATATGACACTGCAAGGAAGATTGCCCAGGGACTTGGAGCACATATGGAAAAACTCTCTTCTGTCGTTGAAATAAAAGGTAGTAAAGCAAGACTTTTTCCTGTGTCGGAAAGGGCAAAATTTCTATTCGGCAAAAATGACAGTCTGGCTCCAAAACAAAAGAAGAAGAAAGATAAACAGATGGATCTGTTTAAAGAATTGCTGGCTGATACAGAAGAGATTAACAGAGATACAGGAGATATTTCCAGACCTGAAGCAGGAAATACGGTAATGGATCGGCTTCATCAGGCAATGCTCCTTTTTGGTGCCGGCAGAAGTGAGGCTCTGAAGAGGTTTCTTGTGGAGGATGCAGTGGGGCAGGATCTTCGTTTCTGGAAACTTGCCCAGGCTATGTCAGCTTTATATCCGTCTAATACTGATGAAAAGAGATGGATTGACGGGGTAATGACAAGGAAGAAAGGACTTGGATTTTAGTTAATGAAAAAGCTTAAAGGAGTTAGAGCAATAGAGGCGATAAAAGCCTTTGTTAAGGCCGGTGGTATTTATAGAAGGGGCAAAGGAGATCATGTTAACATAAAAATGCCAAATGGCCTGATTATCACTATTCCTGAAAAAGGAGATGTAAAAGTAGGCTTACTGAAATCTGCTATTAAAAAAGCAGGATTAAGTGAAGATGAGTTTTTAGATTTATTATAAGGAGATGAGTTTATGGAATATACAGCGATTTTACACCCGGCAGAAGAGGGAGGATACTGGGCCGAAGTGCCTGCCCTTCCTGGCTGTTTTTCACAGGGAGAAACAGTTGAAGAAACTTTCAGGAATATAAAAGAAGCTATTGAGTCGCATATTGAAGCGTTAAAAGATGATGGACAGGAAATACCTGTGGAAAGAAATTTTATATTTAGTAAGGTAGAAGTAAAGGTTGCCTGAGTATGAAATATGAAATAATTATTTACTGGAGTGAAGAAGATAATTCTTATATAGCTGAAGTGCCGGAATTGCCGGGATGTATGGCTGATGGTAAAACATATGATGAAGTTATGAAAAATGTACAGGTAGTTATGACAGAATGGATAGAAACCGCCAGAGAAATTGGTAGAGACATACCGGAAGCTAAAGGAAAGCTTATGTATGCATAATAAAACAGATGAAAAATATAGATTATGCAGAAGATCTGGCACAGGATGGAAAAAATTGAGGATAAGAAATTAAGTAAATAACAATTTATTTATTGAGTGAAAGGAGTCCCTCTATGTCCAATTTAAAACCCTGGTACAAAGTAGTTACGCCGAGAGAAGATTTAAGAGAAGGTAAGCCTCTTGATGCATCTGAATTTGCAGTTCATCTGGATCAGGTTCGTGATGGGAGAGCACCTGAAGATTATCAAAATCCTGAGCGATTTTTTGAACGAACTTATATAACACAGAATATAATGTCTCTTGCTTCTGAAGTATTACGCCGGCTGAACGGCATAAAAATGGAATCTTCTCCTATATTTAACCTGTCCACTCAATTCGGAGGCGGTAAATCTCATACACTTACCCTTCTTTATCACCTGGCCAATAACGGTGATAAAGCAAAAAACTGGAGCGGTGTAAACAGATTGATGGAAAAAGCCGGTGTAACTAAAGTGCCACAGGCAAATATAGCTGTATTTGTGGGTACTGAGTTTGATTCTATTACAGGCCGGGGTGGAACTGATGGTGCTCCTGTCCGCAAAACTCCCTGGGGAGAGATTGCCTATCAATTATCAGGTAAAGAGGGACTGAATTTACTAGCTGAACATGAGAAACAGATGATGGCTCCTGCCGGAGATGTAATCAGGCAGATACTTCCTAAAAATAAGCCATGCCTTATCCTTATAGATGAACTTATGAATTATGTAAGCAGAAATCGTAAAAGCGGTCTTGCTGCTCAATTATATAATTTTATGCAAAATCTCTCCGAAGTTGCCAGAGGAGAGGAT
>JBEHWO010000593.1:0-3765 GCA_040217695.1 Vulcanimicrobiota bacterium
AACGCGTGACGGTAGGTGTTGTATTTATCGCCGGCAGCACTAAAGAAAAGGAGTATTTTAACATGTTAGATAATATTTACCGTGAAATAGTGAATATAATGGATAAAAAAGAGCAGGCCGTATTGCTTACAATCATAGAAACAGAAGGCTCTGTTCCCAATACAGCAGGAGCAAAAATGTTATTGCTAAAAAATGGAAAAACCTTCGGAACAATAGGTGGAGGAAGTCCTGAAGCAGTGGCATTAAAAAAAGCAGAACATATATTTCAAAGCAGAAAACCTGAAACTGTAATGCTTGATTTGGAAATGGGGAAACCGGGCAGTGTCGGTTCCACATGCGGAGGTAAAGTTACAATATACATGGAACCGATTAATATGACGGAAAAAATCGTCATATTCGGCTGCGGTCATGTATGTATGGAAGTATACAAACTTGCAAAAATGCTGGATTATGAAGTTACAGTAGTGGATGACAGACCGGATTTTGCAAATAAAGAAAGATTTCCCCTGGCAGACAGAATATTATGCATGGATTTTGTAGAAAGCGTAAAAGAGATTACCTTCGACAGCCACACCTGTGTAATTCTTGTAACAAAAGGCCATAAATGGGATCATGTCGTATTAAGAGCCATACTGAAAAAAGATGAACAGCCGGCCTATACAGGCATGATAGGAAGCAGGACAAAAGTAAAAACCCTCTTTGAACAGCTTATTTCAGAAGGAATAAGTCAGGATAAATTAAAGAGAGTCTACTCACCTATAGGTCTGGATATAGGAGGAGACAGTCCGGCAGAAATTTCAGTGAGTATATTTGCCGAAATACTTAAAGTAAAGTATGGAGGCAGCGGACTTTCTTTGAAGGAAATGTAAGTTAGTGAGTAGTGAGTGGAATATATTTTTTACTCACTACTCACTGGTTAATCAGCTCTCCTGACCTGATGTCCCATATTTCATTACAGGTATCAAAATATTCAATCTTTCCCGGTGTTCCATCTCCTTTGAACGTAATCAAGCCAATTTGACGACCAGGAGATCTCCTGCCATCTTCATTTATCATCCATTCATACAAATTAAGCTGCATAATTTATTTTCTTTATCACCCTCCTGCTATTTTTATTTAATCTTCCACTATTTCACCACCTACTTAAAACCTGCATTAATATTCAGGCTTATTTGAAAGTATCAAAATAGTCCTCACCATAGATTTCCTTGAGTCTTTTCATACTTACCGTTCTTATTAATCTTCTTCTATTATTTTTGTCATGATATTGCCACATAAGGCATTAGGAATAGTGTATTTAATAATATTAGCTATACCTTCTCTATGCCATGCACTTACTGTTCTACTTGTAGAGTAACGTATGGAACCATCCTCTCCATCACGGCCACCTCTTGAAATATCTACAGACTCTCTAAAAATCTGTCTAAATCTTTTTTTCTCACGTTCGTTTAATATTATATCTTTTGTTCCATAGAACCGACTATTTTTATCTCTCACATCCCATATTTCATTACACGTATCAAAAAATGTAATTGTTCCCTCTGTTCCATCACCTTTACACCTTACCTCACCTACAAGACGCCCTGGTGCTATCGTACCGTCTTCAAGTATGGCTTCTTCATATAATTCAATTATCATATTAATTTACTCCTCTCAAAACATGCATTAAAATCTATTTTTAGTAAATTTCGGAAAAACTGTTTTAAAATGAATATTAATTATTTTTTTCTGTCTATGTTCCATTTTTTTCGTAATTCATATACTTCCTTAGGCGTGAGTCCTTTCTTTCCACCCTCTGCAATATCTGAAGGTTCAACAGTACCTGTGTCTGAAGGTTCATCCGGCAGGGGCTGATCATAATTATCCCCGGGATTAAACTGTTCTCTGTTTGTAGATACAGGCGATTTACTATCTTCAGTTTCAAAGTCTGATATTTTCTCACTCCCTTCCTCTGTATATTCACCCTGTGAGGTTCTGGATTGTGTAACCTTTCTCTCTCCACTATCAGAAACTGCCTGTGTAACCTTTCTCTCTCCTTCCTCAGGTAATTTCAGTATTTTTTTATTTACTTCTATAATATTATTTAATATATTTTCATGGGAACGGCTATCTCCTATATACCTTAATTCAGGCAAATCCTTTTCTAAATAATTATTTACTATAAAGGCATACTGATTCCATCTGGTATCATCGTACTTACACTTTTTGCCGAGTTGAGCCAAAAATCCCTGAATATCACCAGGATTATCATAGTTTCTCCATTCCTTCATAAGTGACTTGAAGGTTTCTGCAGCCGTTTCAGAAGCACTCTGACAGTCTCTGGCATAGTTGGAAATATCATGTGTGGCAGGCTTATAAAAAGGTGTATCCGGAGCTTTTTCAGAAAAACATGAGGTCTTTAATTTAAACTTATCCATAATTATGTTTGCTTCTCTACCATCTATTCCCATATCTGTTAAATATTTCTTTAATTCACTCTGTGTTTTATAAGGAATATCTCTGTCTAAGAGAAAGGATAATTTGTTTTTCGTTTCTTTTGATAAGCCCGGAAACTTTTCTAGCTGTTTTTTATCTATTCTCAATAAATTATGTTTACTTATAATCTTTTGTCCCTGAAGATAATCGAGTCTGTGAAAAACTTCATGATTAAATGTATCGAACCATCGTTCAGAGGCATTTTCTATCTGGTATGTATATGCTGATAAGAGGTTATCCACTTCATTTTTTTGATTCATTTTTTCATATGCTGTTTTTTTAGCAACAGATATTTTGTCTAAATTTGACTTGAATTTATTAAATTGATTTTCAAGTTTTGTAGTTTCCCGGGATATTTTTATTATAATTTAACTCAATATTATCTAATTCATTATTTAAATTATCCCATAGTCCATCAAGCTGATTATTACTGTAAGAATCCATCTTTTTAATAAATTCTTTATTTAAACTATTCTTTTTCAATGTGCCATTTGCATAATCTTCCATCATCTGCAATTTATTCTCTATGTCTTTATAATGAATTTTTAATTCATCCAATTTATAATTATTTTTTCCAATCTCATTGTCGATTTTATTCATACCTTTCTGATAGAACTCATGTGATTTTTGTAACTCCGCATGATTATTCATAAAACGTGTATGTTCCAGATGTGCTATGTTCTTCAAATCTTTAAGCTCTTTTAAAGATTTATCTTTTATTTGCACTAGCCACTTTCTCAGGATCTTTAATCTTTCCCTCAATGCTATCTAATGTATCTGCCTTTACCTTCGGCATAACCTTACCGAGAAGATGCTCCCCTGCCTTAAGACCTGTTCCCATAACAACACTCGTGGCAAATCCCATACCTCCCTGTATTGCTCCCGATTCTCCCACCTTCAGAAGTCCATCGCCTATACCACCCTTCCAGGTCTTATCATCCATAGCGGTGGTAAGTCCTCCCTGAACTCCTGTGGTAACTGCATCCGATATGGCATTTGTCATAATCTCCTGAACTGCTTTGTTTCCCATAAAGGAAGCCACACCTTCTATGGTGCTGTTCTTAAGCGCCTGGGCAACAACAGGGTTTTTCATTATAGTCTCTAACACTACCGTTCTTGCAGGGCCTGAGAGTCTGGCAAATTTCTCTACTAAAATATTCTCATTTATCAGGTCAAAGAGTTCTGCCGCCTTTTCGGAACAGCTCTTTATTTTATCAAAGTCCGGCAGGTCATCTCTGAAATCATCAATTATTTTCTTTATATAATCGGAAGTAAAATCACTTCTGCCAT
>JBEHWO010000594.1:0-3756 GCA_040217695.1 Vulcanimicrobiota bacterium
ATTTAATAAAAGTCTTCCTCCCGTCACGCGTTACGCGTTACGCGTCACGAGAGCAGATATGTATTATTTATGCTCACCACAGTAATATGTATGAAGTTCCCATGTGTTTCCTCCGTCTTTTGTAAATAAAATACTCTGGCAGTTACCTATAATCCAGCCTTCTTTTTCATTCAGAAAATGGACTTCAGTCAGATCATCTATAAAATCTTTTGGATAATCGAATTTCTCACTGTTCCACGTAATGCCTCCGAGTGTAGTGTTTTTCTGTTTTTCCCATGTAATGCCTCCATCTGCTGTATGTATAATGGTGCCGCTGTTGCCGACAGACCATCCTGTTTTAAAACCTGATTTTTATGTTTCCGAAATCATGAAGACCTGTGCCGTGTTTCAGTAAACCCATTCCTTTTAATTCCATAAAAGCTTTCCTGACTCCTTCAGGGTAATTTCTGTCTATATTTAAATCATTGTGACCGGGAAGGATTTTATCGATCTTCTGGATGGCACAGATTTTTTCTACTGACTTACAGAATGCTGCAGGATCTGTGGAAGGATAAAAGGCAAATAATGTTCCTTTATATATAAGATCTCCTGTAAATAAAAATCCTCTTTCTTCTTCGTAAATACAGATATGGCCGGGAGAATGGCCCGGAGTATGGATTATTTTTATATTGCGGGAGCCATCAGTCAAAATATCGTTATCCTGTAATACCCCTGCCGGTTCCCCTTTATAGGGGTAATAATCTTCTATATGAAAATCTTCCGGCAATTTTTTGGTAACAGGCCCTGATACATATTCTCTGATTTTCTCAACCGGCAGCGGAATACCTTCTCTGAGCCATTTTGCTTCCTCTTTATGGACATAAATTTCATCGAAAAGCCTGTGGCCCCCTGTGTGATCCCAGTGAACATGTGTCGTAATGACTTTTACCGGCACATCTGTCAGATCTTCCGTTACTTTTTTTATATTGCCGATACCCAGGCCCGTATCTATAAGGAAAGCAAATTCTTTCCCGATAAGCAGATAAGAGTGAACCTGTTCCCAGTGTCCGTATTCACTTATTGCATATGTTGTGTCATCTATTTGTTCAACATTAAACCATTCATTCATAATTTCTTAACAGGTTATATCTATATCCCTGAATAAAAGCCATGGAATTTTATAAGAGCCGCTATAAATTCTGTCAGAACTTATTTCCAGAAGATTATTGCTTAACAGATTATATAAGTTACCGGTGAAATTTGCATTTTTTATTCTGCCTGTGATTTTACCGTTTTCTATCTTATAACCGACCAGTATAAGGCCTGCAAGATCTCCGCTTATTCTTCCTCCATGTAAATTTGTCGTGTCTTTTATGAATAATCCTGACTTTATATTATTTAACATTGTTTCACTTGCCACATGGCCCGGTTCCATTATTACAGTTGTTAAAGCAGGGTGTGGAGAATGATCATAACTTCTTATTTCTTCCGCAAAGGTTCTGAGTCCGTTACCGGTAGGGGCCATATTCAGTTTGGCGGCAGTCCATAGATCGAGAAGGAAATTTTTTAATATTCCATTCTCTACAAGCATGGTTTTTTGTGACCTTACTCCTTCATCATCGAATGGGATGTGGCCTCTTCTCCCGGGATGGGTGCCATCATCATAAATATTTATTCTGTTATGAAATATCTGTTCATTAAGTTTTGACCCTGCGGGAGAGATGTTCTTTGTTATAACATTCCCGTAAATGCCTCTTATAAACGTTTCAACCATATGTTCCACTGCATAAGGAGAAAAAAGAACTGTATATTTTCCCGTGTCCATTGTTTCAGTATTCATTCCGTTATCTATATCAAGAAGTATTTCTTTGACTATTGTATCTTCTTTTTCATTTGAAAAACTTCTCTCTATAATGAATATATCATTTTTTCTGGTAATTTCTGTTGTTATCTCGAGATTATATAGATATTGTTTATAATTGCCGGAAAATCCCCGTGATGTTATCAGGTGTATATGCTGCTGTTTTTTATTAAATGTTAAATTAACACTTATATTTTTATTAAAACTCTTTATTTCTCTTATTATACTGTTACCTTTATCTATGAGATAATCTGTATTTATATTTTTTATATATTCATCAATATAATCTTCTTCAGAAAATGACTGGTTCACAGAGGCAAAATTGAAATCTGCAACAGATCCGTATTCGGCATTTTCCAGAGCTTTTTCTATTACTTCATCTGTAAATATTGTTGATGAAGCGAAGCCGATTTTTTTATTTTTCTTCACCCTCACGCCAACACCTTCACATTGACTTCTGACAGTACTGTGTAATTTATCTGTGTTAAAGAGTAATTTATCACTCATTATGTTCATGTGGAATATTTCCCGTTCATCTGTTTCTCCTGCTTTAAATTCCAGTAGCCTTTTCATATGGTACCTCCTATGGTTACATCCTGAATTCTTATATGGGGTGCTCCCTGTGAAACAGGCAGGAAATACTGTCCGTTTTTTGCACATCCGCACATAGTGTCCACTATTTGAAAATCCTGTCCTATCATGTCAATATTTTGCAGTGTTTTAAAGATATTGCCCGTTATCTTTACTCCCTTTACAGGTTCTGCTATTTCACCGTTTCTTATTATACAGGCATAACGGGGAGTTGCAATAAATGTCTCGCCGCTCCTGCCTCCTTCATTTCCTTCAACATAAACTCCTTTTTTTATATCTTTTATCATATCTGAAAAGGTGCTTTTACCTGCTTCTATACAGGTCGTTCTCATTCTGCATATGGGAGGAAATTTGTAATTAATCGCTCTTGCAGAACCTGAAGGTTCTTCGTTGAACATAGCGGCAGTTTCTCTGGTATGTAGTTTCCCTGCCAGTACACCTTCTTTAATCAGATAGACTTTTTTCGTCTTCACTCCTTCATCATCATATTTCATATATCCTCTGGCACCGGGATAAGCTGTATCATATACATTGAGTATTTTTTTACCAATAATTCTTCCCAGAGCCATTTCTTTTTTAGTATCTTCGTTTGTAAGACAATCTGCTTCACAGTTATGGCCGAAGGCTTCATGAGCAAAGACTCCTGCAAATTCCTGATCACAGATTACTGTATAGACTCCTCCTTTTATTATTTCTCCGTCCATTTGAACTATGGCATCTCTGCAGGCTTTTTCTACTTTTTCTTCCAGTCCGTAAAGTATGGAAAAATCACCTGTACTGCCTCCCACAAAGGCTCCTGTCCCTGTTTTCCCGTTCTCTGCTGCTATGGCGCCGATTTTATAATTGAGATCGAGTAATTCTTCTTCTATATATGTTCCTTCTGACGATGCAAAATGTTTTCTTCTGAATTCTTCAAGATAGGTAATAGATGATTTTTTTATCTTTCCTTTATCATAATTCAATATGATATGATTGTAATTCTGCAGAAGCTTTACTTTATCACTTTTGCTTATATCTTTCATATTTATGGAGGATTTTACTATATCGATAACAGGAGGAACTTGTGCCAGGACAGTATGTCCCCGTCCCAGTTTTTTTGCGTCTTCTATGGCAAGTCCTGCGAATTCGTCCATAAGATTTAAATCATTAAAATAAGCAAAACCATAGCTTCCTTTTACGAGAACTCTTATATTGCACCCTGTTTCAATGGAGTCTCTTATTACAGGACTGTCTGTGCCCAGGAATATACTGGTAGCCCTGGACTCTTCTATTCTTATTTCCATAAGATCACATAAATGTATGTATTTTTTTATAGTGTCATTTAA
>JBEHWO010000595.1:0-3734 GCA_040217695.1 Vulcanimicrobiota bacterium
ACAATGATTAAGATGTGTGTCATTGCGAGGAGCGATAGCGACGAAGCAATCCCGTCGTATAAGATTCTACCAGTGGGATTGCTTCGCTTCGCTCGCAATAATACAGTTTACCCATTAAAATCATCGTGGTTAACTACTATGTAATGCATAATATGTGATATGCATGGATTAAACCCGCGCGTTACGCGTTATGACCACTTGAATACACTATAAAAGGAGTAATTACATTGCACGATATAACAGTTGTAAATTTAAATCTTCTCTACATAAGATATTTTGACACAACAGACAGGGAAAGACATGTCCCGTTAGGCCCACTTTATGTTACATCGGCCCTTGAAAAAGCAGGTTTTTCCGTAGATTTCAGAGACTATCAGATGGTTTCCGCAGAAGATCCATTTGACAGCAGTGTCATGGCAGATTTCCTGGAGAATCCTGCACCTGTCCTGGGGGTAAGTGCAATGACAAATCTCCTGCCTTTTACAATACTCGCCCTTAAAGAATTCAAAGAACGATACCCTGAAGTAACAGTAGTAATAGGAGGGGTTGGCACAAAAGCAATAGAGAAAGAAATACTCTCGTCTTTTCCCTGGATTGATATCATAGTAAGAGGAGAAGGAGAACTGACATCAGTAGAGTTATTGAAAACATTAAGGAATGCCGGTAATTTAAAAGATATTTCAGGGATTAGCTTCAGGGAAAATGGGCAGATTATAGAAAATCCTGACAGAGAAAGGATTACTGATTTAAATTCTTCACTGTGGCCTGCTTTTCATAGAATAAATCTTGCAGATTATAAAGGGTACGGGATGGTCACGTCCAGAGGCTGCCCCTATCCGTGCACATTCTGCAGTGTGGCGCCCATATGGGGTCTTACTCCCTATTTCAGAAGCGATGAAAGTATTATCTCCGAAATGAAATTTTTATATAATAAATCAGGGGTAAAACTCTTTCTTTTTCAGGATGAATTCTTCCTTTCATCTCAGAAAAGAGTTTTGTCTTTCTGTAAATCTTTAAAAGAATCCGGATTAAATATAAAGTGGAAAGCCTTCGGACGGATTGACCTGACAGACAGGGTAACAATGGAAGAAATGGCTCAGGCAGGCTGTATTGAGATCAGATTCGGCATAGAATCCGGCTCGGACAGAGTGTTGAAACGCACAAAGAAAGGGTTTACTTCTGAAGAATCGGCCAGAATAATCACGGAAGCAGTACAGATATTTCCCAGGGTAGATGCCTTTTTTGTATGGGGTTTTCCCTTTGAAGATATGGAAGATTTCTATCAGTCTGTTTTTCAGATGATATCCTTTCGAATGATGGGTGCAAGGATACTTCCTTCCCTTCTCTGCCTGCTCCCTCAGACTGAAATATATAAAGAATATAAAGATAAAGCAACTCTTGAATTCTGTGAAAACCTTTTTCCTGAGTACATGATAACAGGCCATGAGGTAAGTAATTATATAAACATATCAATCTCTGATAAATACAGATATATTTTCGATTTTATAAAAAGCTATCCCGATCTGTTCCCGGGATTTTTCCATATAGATTTAAAAAACAATATATTTCCCAAACTGGAAATTTTAAGACAGTATGGTTTTTACCCGTCTGACCTGACGAAAGAAACGGACAGTGAATCCTGTGGTGCCCATTCACCAGTAATAGGCGTGTAATACAGTCAGGCAAACATATTAAGTTTACCGCCTTTGCCTGTGATTCGGGTTATCTCATTATCGCCTATCCGAGCTGTTTTCGCCTGCATCTCTTTTGTTACCTTATTGATGCTCATGGAAGCGGTAGAAGTTACCGTATCATCAACTTTTATGTTCAATTTCTCCGCATTATCCCCTATCCTGGCCGTTTTCGACTTCATATTTTTCGTTACTTCATTGATACTCATGGAAGAAGGGGGAGGCGGAGGATCCGATACTTTAATGTTCAACTTCTCTGCATGATTTCCTATCTGAGCCGTTTTTGCCTTCATATTTTTCGTTACTTTGTTAATACTCATAGAAGAAGGGGGAGGCGGAGGATCTGACACTTTAATATTCAACTTCTCTGCATGATTTCCTATCTGAGCCGTTTTTTCCTTCATTTCTCTTGTTACTTTATTGATACCAAGAGAAGCAGTAGAATGCAAAGCAGGATAACTTCCATTCAGAGACATGGCACCATCAATCA
Organism: Vulcanimicrobiota bacterium; assembly: GCA_040217695.1. Lineage (GTDB taxonomy): Bacteria > Vulcanimicrobiota > SpSt-956 > SpSt-956 > JAKJGF01 > CALARM01. Next base: position 2,182 of record JBEHWO010000595.1, read on the forward strand.
TTTTCTAGGAACCTCCTTCGAAGTCATCCCTGACATATCATATTTATAGGTTCATAACTTCCGAATAATTTACTTTCGTAACATATGACGAAAAAACTATTCTGAATTGTTATTACACTATAATATCATCCATGTAATAAATACTATCTTAAATCTATGATCGGCAAAGAGAAGTTAAAATTAATATCGCCGGGGCAGTTAATCACAAATAGGCTTATAGCATCATATGTATAGGTCTTAAGACGTAGTGGCATAACAGGTAAGACTCAAGCAGTATTTTAAAAATTCTTCCACCATGATAATGCTTTTTTACGACACCTTATTCACTTTTACTGAAAAGTATTAAATATTTTGCCATTATCTGCAGATTTTCTGAAGGAAAAAGGTAATTTTTTTAAACTTTATGCCGATAATTACAATATAGATATTTGTAAAAATCATTACTATAAAAAATCTAAGGAAAGATAAAAGTCACATGGAGGTGACCGGATGTGGATCTATCTGTCAGTAACAGAACTTATTTAAATGTCTCATATTTTCAGGAGGTAAAACAGAAATCCTCTATGGAAATAACGAAAGAGAAAGAGGATTTCTCTTACAACAAATCCGTTACTATTTCTCAGGAAGCAAGATTTTTTGCCAGCATAAACTCCGAAAAATCTCAGGTGAAAATTTCTTTCTCAATGAAAAGAGAAGAAAAAACAGAAGAGTTTTTTGACTGGTCATCAGAAGATCCCGTAATGAAAAAGCTTTTGATGTTACTGGATTACCTATCGGAAATAAAAGGAAAAGATCTTAAAGAGAACTTCCTGAAGCAATTTAAAAGCCTTTCCGACTGTATTAAAAACAGGGACAGCAATATGTACAGGGTTGAAAAAGATATTACCAGAGCAAGAAGTCTGGAAATGACAGTCAATTTTACCTTTGACATTCAAAGCGGACGGGCAATAGTGCAGGTGGAAGGAGCCATGGCAGATCCTCTTGTGCTGGATTTAAATGGTAACGGCATAGAAACAACTACTCTTCAACAGGGAATAAATTTCGATATAAACGGCGACGGAACAGAAGAAAAAACAGCTTTTGTAACAGGCGGAGACGGTCTTCTCGCACTTGACAGAAATCATGACGGGAAAATAACGTCTGGCACTGAATTATTCGGTGATCAGAACGGAGCAGAAGACGGTTTTATGGAACTGGCGAAATTTGACAGCAATAATGACTCTGTAATAAACAGAGACGACCCTGTATTTAAAGATCTGAAGGTAATGATAGTTACAGGAAAAAACAGTGAATTATATTCACTCGACCGCCTTGACATCAGTGAAATCTCACTGGCAGGAAAAAATAAAGCAGGATTTTACAATAACGGTAATTATATAAAAGAAACTACAAATTTCAAACGATCTGACGGAAGTCAGGGCATTACAGGGGAGGTATTTTTCAGATATAAAGTAAATTTTTATAGCTAGATTTTTCTTTTTAGATAGGATTTACGCAAAAAACAAAAAGAATCCTGTCATTGCGAGCGAAGCGAAGCAATCCCATTATTACAG
>JBEHWO010000596.1:0-3733 GCA_040217695.1 Vulcanimicrobiota bacterium
AGCATAAGACCAGCCTGAATCCCTTTTCCCCGGTATGGGTAGAAAGAAATGAGCGATTCTCGGGCCTAGATCCCTTGCAGGATTTATTGCATAACCTGTGGGACCTCCCAGGCTCAAGCCTATGGCAAATACCAGAATACCTACAAGATAGGCACCGAAAGCACCTATTTTGTTATGCTCATCTGTAATGCCGAGAACTCCTATTAATAATATGGCAGAACCTATGATTTCAGTGATAACATTTGAAACATTATTTCTTATCCCCGGCATTGTACAGAATATACCGAGTTTTGCATCCGGATTATCAGTCTCCTTAAAATGATCTATATAGGAGAGATAAACAAGAACTGCACCGGTAAAACCACCGAGCATCTGAGAAATAATATATGGTGGTACAAGAGACCAAGATAATTTTCCGAGAACTGCCATAGAAACAGTTACTGCCGGGTTCAGATGGGCACCGCTTACCCATCCCGTTACATACACTGCCACTGCCACACCGAATGCCCATCCTGCAGTAATTACAATCCACCCGCCTCCTTCACCTTTACTTTTTTTCAGTAATACGTTTGCCACAACACCGTCACCGAACAGAACCAGTATTAAAGTACCAAGAAATTCTGCTACATACAAACCGAGATTTTCCATGTTTAATCTGCCTTTCTTTATAAATTCCGAATGTTACGGGGTTATTGACCCGAGCATAAGCATTTTATAAAGGTCTTACTTCCGTCACGCGTCACGCGTTACGCGTCACGAGAGCAGTTATGTATTATTTATGCTTATCTCGGTAATATATTATAATCCAATAGTTATGAAAAAAAAAGAGAGAAACATAGAAATAAATTTTTCCTGTAAAGACCTGTTTTATTTGACATTTTTTCTTTTATTTAATATAATATCAATATGCAATATCGAAATACAATATTGATAAACAATAGAAAGAAAAAACCATATGAGTGAAGATAAAAAAATAATGGGATTAAACAGAAATGTTTTTTTTACGGGTCTGGTCAGCCTCTTTATGGACTTCAGTTCTGAAATGATCTATCCCCTTGTCCCCGTATTTTTAAGTTCTGTCCTGGGTGTAAATAAATCTTTAATAGGTCTTATAGAAGGAATAGCAGAAAGCACTGCAAGTTTTTTGAAAGTATTTTCCGGTTATCTTTCGGACAGATTGAAGAAAAGGAAACTTTTTCTTATTACCGGCTATGGTATTTCAACACTGACAAGGCCGATAATTGCCATGTCCTGTGCATGGTGGCATGTTCTGACCTTTCGATTTATAGATAGATTCGGTAAAGGTATAAGGGGAGCTCCTAGAGATGCCATAATAGCCGCTTCCACTCCTCCTTCGGAAATGGGACGGGCCTTCGGGTTTCACAGGGCCATGGATACGACCGGCGCAGTGCTGGGGCCTGCCGTGGCATATATTATACTCTTATTATGTACCGGAAATTATCGTCTTGTTTTCTGGCTCTCAATGATCCCCGGAATCATTGCGGTGAGTATAATTATTTTCTTTATAAAAGAAAAAAAACCTGCTATAGAAAATAAACCTCTACCGGCGAAACTTTCATTTGAAAATTTCGACTGGAGATTCAAAGCTTTTATATTTATTGTAACTATTTTCTCACTCGGTAATTCGAGCGATGTTTTTCTCATACTGAAAGCAACCCATACAGGTATAAAAGAGTATTTAATTCCAATTCTTTATCTTGTATTTAATCTCGTCTATGCCCTTACGTCTGTTCCTGCCGGTATACTATCTGATAAAACAGGCAAAAAAAAGATTATTTTCGGAAGTTTTATTCTTTTCGGTTTCATTTACCTGGGGTTTGCCATGTCTACAAAGGTATGGCATATATGGATACTGTTTATTTTATACGGCATATTTATGGGACTTACGGAAGGCATTCAGAAGGCCTATCTTGCCGGTATCATGCCTGAAGGCATGGCAGGTACAGGATATGGAATATATAACACTTTTACAGGAATTGCCATATTGCCTGCGAGTGTTATAGGAGGATATCTGTGGGATAAATATAATCCTGCTGCGACATTTTATTACGGTGTAATTACAGCTTTTATTTCTGCCATACTATTTTTGATAATTTTTACAAGGATTAAAGAAAATACAGAGAAAAAAATATAGAAAGGAGATTATAGTTAGCTTCATAACTTATTGGACATTATCTGAACTAACTATATATAAAATGTTTAAAGATTTTTTTCTTGGTTTTATAAAGATACATATTCTTTATCATGCAGGGAAAGAGCCTGTTTACGGCACAGGTATTATGGAAGAACTGGGCCGTCACGGGTATAAAATCGGGCCCGGCACTCTTTATCCCATACTTCATAAACTGGAAAAAGAAGAATATTTAAAAAGATCTGATAGAGTAGTAAAGGGGAAGGTAAGAAAATATTATTCTATAACTCCGAAAGGAGAAGAAGCTCTCAGGGAGATTAAAGAGAAAATACTTGAACTTGTAAATGAAGTTGTTTATGAGCAGTAATAAAATCTGATTGCGAAGTTTATACTGAAATTGTATAATAGAGATGAGGTGTTTTTTATGGATTATAAAAAAATACTGGAAGAATTACAGGGAGGACAGATAGATCTGAAAAGTCTCATATCTATTATGTCTGCAAATTATATAGCTCTCTGCCAGTCCACAGAAGAATTAAAGAAAGCGAATGAACAGAATAAAAAGGAACATGAAGAGTTTCGCAGAACAAATGAAGAGTTTCGCAGAGCTTTCCTGGAACTTCAGATACAGCAAAAGGTTATAATAGAAGAGAATAATTATATATTAAAAGAACTAAGAGGACTTAAAGACTGGAAAGAGACTATTAAAACTTAGAGGTTATCCGATGGAAGGCATTTGATGACTTGAGACAGTTAAATAATTTTCATTTTTTAATTACAGCTTCACTCCATAAACCTTTTATCGTAACGCGAGGACAATAACCATAATTTGCCAGAGCTATTTTCTTACAATCCCTGATGAGCCATCGGCATTTTATAGTTTATATTTTTCCCCGGGACCATGATTGACGGAAATATAAAATTTTCATATAATTATACAATAATTTGAGAAATTCACGGAGATATTATGAATATACGCAATTACATTAAAATATTAAAAATACTCGCCGATCCTGCCAGGCTTAAACTGGTTAAATTGTTAACCTGCAGAGAATTATGTGTCTGTGAGATTGAAGAAGTTACAGGTCTGAAGCAGCCTACCGTATCACAGCAGATTAAGAGGCTTAAAGAGGCTGATCTTGTAAAAGAAAGAAATGAGGGGAAGTGGTCTTATTATTCATTGAATACAAAACTTTTAAAGGATTTTTTGTTATCTTTAAATGATTTTATTGATATGGAACTGGAAGATCTTGAGGAATTTAAATCTGAATATGAGAAGCTTTCCGGTCTTTCGGAAAATATCAGAATAATAGAGTGCAAGTGTAAATAGATTTATATTTTAAAGGTACGGGAATTTTCATTTTTAATGGTGTAAAATAAAGCTTTAGATAAAAACTGAGTAGAAGTAATTTATTTAAATAATTTATTTTTTTGCATGTCAAATTAATGTATATTTATATGGTAATTTAAAGATCCAGGAATTTTCATTTTTGACCAGTATTTATAGGATTTATGGGATTACCAGGTGCCTGTTTTAATAAGTCTTGTAAATGTGGCATTCAAATTGAAGGATACATGGTT
>JBEHWO010000597.1:0-3721 GCA_040217695.1 Vulcanimicrobiota bacterium
CAGCATTACCGGATAAACTGTTTAACCTGTCAATTATTTCCGTAAATCTCTGAATATTCGTGTCGTCAATGCCCTGAATATATCTCACAATTCTGGGCAGTCTCGGAATAATGGATAATATTTCCAGGATTTTGCCTGCCACAGGGATTTTGAATAATTTGTTGAGTAAATATCTTTTTCTGAGCCCCAGTATTGTAACATTTTTTTCTGCACCTTCAGGGGAATACTTTAACTGTTCAATTAACTGATGTTTGGTCAGGTGGCCTCTCTGAAGAAGGGGTAAATAAGTTTCCTTTTCCTCCCGGGAAGCTTCTCTTTTCAGTATGGCATTAAATGAGTATGTAATAAAATCTTCATAATTATACCGGAGAAAATCTGAAATGATATATTCTTTTTTATAATTGAATTCAGGATGTCTTCGAAATTTTGTCAGACATATGTTATCCAGAGCCAGCAGAGATATTTCATCCTGAAGAGAAGGTATTATTTTTATGTGATTTTTTATACCTTCTTCGGAATATAACAGTTCTTCTATTATGTCTTTTTTTCCCAGAGCCCCTCTCTGAAGATCTGCCAGGTAGCTTTTTAAACTTTCACTGTCCGGCTCCCTTTTAAGGATTTTTCTGTATGCATTTATAATAAAATCTCTGTCTTCAAATTTCATAAAGTCAGATAAACAGTAAATATAATCGGAATGTTTTATCGCTTCCGGCTCTTTTACCTCCGGATACTGCCTGTTTTTTCTCGAAACTTCTTCTTTGATTTTTTTCATTATCATATCAACATTTATTTCGGATTTATATGAATCTGACATCATCTTTACTCCTGTTGTATCACTTTAAAATTTATGACTCTGAATACTAAATATCTCGGGTCTCCCGGGGCATCCACACGCTGTGCATCACATGAGAATTTAATAATATGCTTTCCCGGAGTAACAGTTATTTCTTTCGAATAATCCGTACCTGCCGAATTTAACATGATTGTGTCTGTAAATAAATCACTTTCCAGTTTTAAACTGGAATATTCTTCATAACCTGTACAGATAACCATTTCCAGTTTAATTCTTTTATTATTCTGTAATGTGCTGGTAATATACAATTCTCCTTCTGAAGGACACCATCTCCAGTTCATAGTAGAATCTGATTCAAACTTAAAAAATTCTTTTCCCCACGATAAAAGTATCGGGTGTAAGGCTTCATGCTGTTTCATCTGCCATTCCTTTTCACTGTATTTTTCTTTTAATTGTTTGCTATATTCTTCTATATTAAAAAATACCAGTCTCTTATTATCACTTACCAGTGGTTTTGTGCCAGTAAGGGAGGATAGTTTTGCCTCTATGTTAGAACCATTATCAAAATATCCGTAACGATCTATATATATACCGCCGAAACCTGCACATGCAATAATGTCCAGGAAATCCTCTGATGGTCTTTCAGAAGTTGCTTTCTGCCATAAATCTCCTTCTCTTCCTTTCATGGCGCCATAACTCCATCTCAGATTTTTAGAATGAATATATCCTTTGAAATGACTGTATTCTCTCATTTTATTTACAGGTGGCCATTCAGGATATGGCACATAAGGTAACTGAAATATCATGGCATTCTTCGATACAGAATCTTCTATTTTATTAATGAAATCTCTATCGTTAATATATTCCGATTTTGTTCCGTTATAATCGGGAATAAAACCCAGGTTCGTCTGATCCAGAATGCCTGTTGTGAGAATGAATGTTATAAATATATAAAAACCGATTTTTCTGCCTCTCGAATTTATATATTTCTTATAAAATTCACTTAATAATATGGATAATGTGAGTAATGAAAAAAACGCTATATAAACACTTATTCTGTTATAACTTCTTATTTTGGAAAATATAAGATAATTAAAAAGTGAACCAAACCCTCCTGTAGTGGCAAGTAACAGTGCCGATATATTTAAAAAACTTAAATGTTTTATCAGTCGATTATTTGTTTTTCCATATAATAAATGTGCGAGTAATATTAAAAATCCTATGCTTCCTATTATGCCCAGTGATGCTGTATCGTTTTCCGTAACAAGAGGTGCAGTAGAATTATATTTATTTTTTAACTCTGCAAGACAGTCCAATCTATGGCCTGTTACAGGTAATAATAACTGGGTAATTTTTAATCCGTACAGCTCGCCGTCCTCCGGGTTCCGTGACGAAAATTCCGTATTTACACCGTTTTTCAGTGTATATATAATATTGGGGCTGAGATTAAGGAATATGACTGCCGAAATAATTCCTGTTAAGATCAATGAATTCAGCAGATAATTGATTTTCCAGGATGATATTGAATATAATAGACCTGCTGCCAGTAAAAAATAACAGGTAAAAAAAGGATGATAGATAAAATCACAGCCTGCTAAAATACATATGACTGTATATATAATAATTTTTTTGTAATTCTCTCTGTAAATTATTGCGGAACTATCATATAACTCCAGCACAAGCATTACTGTCAGAGGTATTATGTAATAGGTACCGAGAAAGAAATGTGCTTCTCCGCGAAAGAAATGATAGGGCAAAAAAGTAAATAAAAGACTTGCAATAACAGCAACAGGCGGATAAATCTTAAATCGCAGAAATACATACAGAGAGGTAACGGTAATAAAAATAAAAGCCACGAGAAAATACATATTCATGATGAAAACATAGGATTTTGAAAAAAGAGAACAGAGTTTTATGAAAAAACAGTGTAAATTTAAGTTCTGACAGACCATAAAATCATATTCCTTCGAACCGTACGGAGCACCCGGGGAATTATTGGTCACATACCATCCATTATCAACAATACCTTTGAATATAACTGCCTGAGCATTAAGTCCGTCACCGCTATACATAAAAGGAATATTCATATCTGCTCTTCCGAGATTCATTACAAAGAAGAGTATTAATGAGCATAAAACGATAGCTGCTATGTACGGAAACAGGGCTTCGGCATAGGAAAGCACTTTAAGTTTTTTCTCTCTATCTGTTTCTGTGTATTGTTTCTCTGTTAATTCTGCAGAAGTATTTTTTTCTTTATTTTTTAATATTTCTTCATATTTCTTTTTTATTCTATCCCATCCATAATGTTCTTTTACAAATTTTTCGCATGTTGAAGCAATATTTTTATTCTTCAATAAATATTCCGCGCAGGCTTTGAATTCATCATAGTCTCTGTACCAGAGACCGCCGTTACTTCTCCTGCACTGTTCAACAAGAACATTACATTTTTCCGTTACAAGAACAGGCCTGTTTATACTCCATGCTTCAAGTAAAACTATGGAAAGGCTCTCATGGGGAGAAGGGTTGATTAAAAATTCACACCCTTTTATGGCATCGAATTTTGTTTTTTCATCTATAAAACCCGGTGATATAATATCTGGATGCCCGGGAATATCCATAACTGATTTCCCTGCGAGAACAAGTTTTATATCACAGGCCTCTTCTTTTTTATATCTTATGAAATAATCGAATAATTCTTTACAGCCTTTACTCTCTTCTATCCTTCCTATATAAAGCATATAGGGAGAGTCAATCCTGTATTTTTCTCTGAACCTCTGTTCCGAAATATCTACAGGAGTGTCTACCCCCACGCCGACGACATCTCCTTTAAAGGTTACGGAAGGAAATCTTTTTTCCAGAAATGTTTTTTCTTCTGACGTGTTAAATATAAAAGCCCGGGGCTTTTTAAAGAATTCATCCCATATGGGC
>JBEHWO010000598.1:0-3714 GCA_040217695.1 Vulcanimicrobiota bacterium
TCGCTATCAATTTTAGTATTATAAATCTCCTGGCTTTGCCTGCCTGGCGCTCCTCCGAAAAAAATCTAAACTGGAACAGGCATATTTGTTAAAACTTACATCATGCCACTTTGCATTATATTCTATTCAAATAGACTTGTGCTGCCGTGATATTTTTTTCTCCGGAGCACCAGGCAGGCAAAGCGCTATAGTTGATAGCTAAATGGTATAACGCGTGACGGGAGGAAGACCTTTATTATATGCTTATGCTCAGGTCAATAATTGTATTCCTTCTGACATTGCCTTCTGATAGTATTATAAAAATATATTAAAAAAATTATTTTATTGTAACTTTTTTCTATATACATCAGTTTTATTATTATAGGAGGGTATATTACAGGAATTTTTTTGAAAGAGGTAATTTAATTGATTTCAAAGGATATTGATGCAAAAAAATGTGTTTATTGCAAGATGGATATACGTCTTACGAGTAAATTCTGTTTTTTTTGCGGTAGAACTGAAAGGGAAGATATACCACAGGATATAGACAATGAAGAATATGGGGAAGAAATATTTGATGAAGAAGATTTTGATAATCCTTTAAAGGGGTAATTTAATTGGTTTACAGCGAGATTGAAACAAAAAAATGTGTTCATTGTAATAAAGATATACGTCTTACAAGCAGGTTCTGTTCTTTCTGCGGTAAGGCTGCCGCAGAGCCTTTCAGCGAAGCTTTTAATATGGGCAGTGTTGCAAAGAAAGAAGAGGACCGTGACGATATTTTTTCTGCTATAGGCGATGCTTTTGATATAGATATTCCGGATGATAAAACTTATGAAGAAGAACCGGAAGAATTATTAGACGAAGAAGATTTTGATGAAACTATTCCTGACTGGGAAGATGAAGAACTTGAAGATTATGAAACACCTGAATTGAGAGAACTCATTGAGATGGGTAAAGGTGTGTGCAGAGGAACCGTAGCCGATGAAGAACTTGGCGAAATACTTGAATATTTAAGAGAAAAACTTCATGAAGAAATGTCTTCTTTCAATGAAATAAAAGAAATTTACCGGAATGATTCTTTTGTTATAAGAGAGTTGCTTGTAAGAATAGACAGGGCGTTTAAAGTTTACGGTGAAGCCATTGACGAAATTGAGAGATATTTTACAGACGGAGACAGTGATCATATTCTGGAAGGAATGGATCTTGCCTCTTCGGCAATTAACAGATTGTACACCTCTCTGATAGTCCTTCAGGAAGAAGAAAATGAAGAGGAAGACGAAGATGAAGATTTTTTTGAAGAAGAAATAAAAAAGATGGACATGGCATGGAAAACAAAGATTTCCGGTTCTATCCCTGACGACGGTAATTACTATGAGATATCGGATGAAGAAGAGGAATATTATACAAATCCGAATTTTGAGCGACTTAAAAGTGAAGTAGAATTGTTAAAAGAAGGTAAAATAAGCGAAGAAAGATTTTCCTCTACTCTGAATTGGATGACCTCAAACCTTGTATCAGGCAGAAAGGATTTTGAAGATATAGAATCTCCTTCCAGTGCAGAAGATAAATATTTAGAGACAGTAATTACAAATGGTCTTGATGCCTTTAGAATTTATGAAGCTGGTTTAAGAAAAATGGAGAAGTTTTTTTTAGATAAAGATCCCGTTCATCTAGATGACGGGCTTGATATGGCTTTTGAGGCCACGCAGATAATTGCGCAGCTGGAAATTTCTTTTGAGAATCCGGAAGAAATTATTTTCACCGATTAGTTCTTTACGTCAGACAGGATTGTCGTGATTATATATTTAGATGTGAGTAAATTTATGTTTGTTAAAAACATAATTTTCAATAATCATTATTAACTTCAGCAAAAGTTTAAAAATCAGGAGGGATGATGAATGTCAAAAGTCAGATCCAGTACTTCTAAGTCCAGCAGTTCCAGGTCTATGAAAGGCCTTTCCGGGAAAGGCGCCGCCAGGGTAGGAGGGGGCGGAAAGGCAGGGAAATCTGCCAGAGTAAAAAGCGGTCTTGGCAAAGTATCCGGAGGAAAGAGCACAAAGGCCGGCAGTTCAAAGTCCATGAAAGGTAAAAGGGGAAGCCATAAATCACAGAAGGCCTCTGAGATGCAAAATCCTTTCAAACAGTTAGGTAATTTTTTAGGTAATATTCTCGGTACAGACGGAAAGAGCGGTGGAGTAAAGGGAACTTCCGGAGGGAGATCAGGAGCAGGTCGCAGCACAGGCAGGAGCGGTAGTGCCGGCAAGAGTCGCAGCACAGGCGGGAGCGGTAGTGCCGGCAAGAGTCAGAAAACAGGCGGGACTGCAGCGGCTCATAAGACAGGCAGTAAAGACAGTGTGAAAAAATCTCAATCAGAGACAGGGCAGAAAACATCTGCAGAGCAGGTAAAGGGACAGGAAAAGACTTCTGCCGGCCACGATGGAAAGGTAATGGGGACGGCAAAGGGTACAGGTTATTATCCCCATAACAGCAAAATGGAAGGCGGTTATCTGGATAAAAAAGGTAATAAACTCACCACTGTTCAGGATGTTCTTGACGGTAAAGCCAAATCTGCGGCTATTGCTCTGGATAAAAACCTTTATAAATCGGGGCAGGTTAAATACGGTGATTCTTTTACCATACCTGAAATGGATAAAAAATATGGCAGACATATTGATTTTCGTGCTGTAGACACAGGTGGAGCTTTTACCGGTAAAGGTTTCTCAAGGGTAGATATATGTACGAGATCAAAGAAAGATTCTCTTGATCCCACTGTAAACGGAAAACTTACCCTGATGAAAAATCCCGATGCACTCAAGGAACAGGGACAGAAACCCGGTGCACAGGCGGAAGTAAAGGCAGCGGAACAATCTAAAAAGCCTGATACAGGTCAATTGCCGCCGGGTGCTAAAGTCGAGGGGGCAAAAGATACGGGCGCACAGCAGCCCGGCAAGATCCCCGGCGATACGCTGGGAACAACACCTCCCCGGGGCAGAGCGGCTATAGAGAAAATGTTCGGCCCTGCCGGCAAAAATCAGGTCAATGTGAAAATGCCTGCAGGTCCCGGCGGTAAGATGATAAATGTAAAATGTAATGAAAAAATTGCTCCTAAATTGAATGCAGTCTTTCAGGAAATAAAGGACAAAGGACTTTCCGGAGAGATAAAGGCCAATGACGGATGTTATAACTACAGAACCAAGAGAAACGGCAAATCTCTGAGCACCCATTCATGGGGTATAGCAGTGGACATAAATGCAGGCTCTCATCCTATGGGCTCGTCAAAACAGACTGCAGGACAGAAGGCCATAGCAGAGATATTCCAGAAACATGGTTTCTATCAGTTACCCAATGACCCCATGCATTTTCAGTTTGCAAGAGGGTATTAGTAGTGAAAAGTGAAAAGTGAATGGTTGAGACTACCGGTCACGCGTTACGCGTTACCTGTCACGATTATAGTGAGCAGTAAGTAGAAATTCTATTTGCTGCTCGCTTTCTTTTTCCCGAATAGTTCATGCCATATGTCTTTTACTGCTTGCCCCCCTCCGGCCCGGCCAGAATTGCGCCCCCCCTATAACCCATGAAGAAACATAGCAGATTATGCCTGCTTTAAGAGACTGTAAGAAAATAACCCTGGCAAATTGTTAGAACGGTTATCATCCTCGCGTCACGCGTTACGCGTTACGCGTCACGATATAGACGTAAATATGATTGGGTTATTTCTTGACAACCCCTTAC
>JBEHWO010000599.1:0-3696 GCA_040217695.1 Vulcanimicrobiota bacterium
AAAGAAAAAATCGATGAATTGAGAGTATGGGTGGAAAGCAAAAGAGTGAGGTCCGCTTCGGGTGACAGCAGGAAAAAGGTTAATATGCTTGATAACAGGTCTTATATAAAGTTAGAACCTTACGGAAAATCGTGAGGCGTCACGAGTAACGTGAGTGGAATAACCGTCAGTGACTGACTCAATCATAACCGGTAATGGACTCTATCCTCGCGTTACGCGTCACAATTTTTAATAAGGGGCTGTAAGAAAATAACTCTGGCAAATTATGGTTTTTGTCCTCGCGTCACGCGTCACGCGTTACGCGTCACGATTTCTAATAACTATCAGAACAGGGGAATATGCATGAGTTTTCTCTCGGATTTTTTTGAGAAAATATTTCATAGAAAAGAATTCGAACAGTTAAAGGGAGAAGTCCTGGATTTGAGAAGAAAAGTCAGTGAACAGGAAATAGCATCGGATGGGAAAGATAATTTAATAGAGTCATTAAAAAAAGAATATGAATCTTTAAATAGCATATGCAGAGATAATACAGTTAATGCAAAAGAGGAAGAGATTATAGAGATATTCACTGAAATCGCTTCCCATATGACCCAGTTAAATACTATGAGAAAACTTGATGAGAACGGGAAAGAGATAAAGATAAAAGACCTGTTCCGTCTCATAAAACAGATAGATAAGATCTTTGAAAAACGTGGTATCATGCAGATTGGAGAAGCAGGTGAAACAGTGTCCTATGACAGTACATTGCATCAGCCTGCAGGCAATATGTCACTCTCTGAATCGGAGGAAGTGGTCATAAGATTTTGCGGTTATAAGATACATGACAAATTAATAAAAAGAGCCCTTGTAGGAAAAGATTTTTGAAATTATAACATAGTGATTTAGAAAGGGAGCAATAAAATGTTAAAATTTTTTATCATCCTGATTTTATGTTTAATCCCGTTGTGTAATTTTGCTTCAGATGAAACACCGGTTCCTGATGTCTGGTGGAGCTATTCTACAGACGGTCCCATAAATGCCCCTCCTGTTATGGCAGATGTAGATTCTGACGGTAAACTTGAAGTCATCGTGGCATCTGAAGATAATTCCATTTATGTTCTCAGAGCCAGTACAGGCAGTTTATTATGGAAATTTTCTGCAAAAGGGCCACTGCTCGGGCCTCCTGTAATAGGCGATTTAGATAAAGACAATGATCTCGACCTTGTATTCGGTTGCCGCGGTGATTACATTTATGCCCTTGAAGGTAAGCAAGGAAAATTACTGTGGAAATATCTATGCGGAGGTGCCATGGTATCGGCACCTGTTCTGGGAGATATAGATTCTGACGGGGATTTGGATGTAATTATAGGTTCAGGTGATTATTATCTGACAGCTTTTAACGGAGCGACAGGGGAGTATTTATGGAAATACGAAACAGGTGGCGAGATAGTCAGTTGTCCCGCTATAGGAGATATTGATGGCGATAATAAACTGGATCTGGTCGTCGGAAGCAGAGACCATAAGATCTATGCTTTTAATGCCAGAGATGGTTCCGTTAAATGGAGTGTATCTGCAGGTGATGAAATAATATCTTCTCCTGCCATGGGAGATTTGAACAGAGATGGTATTTATGAAATAATTATTACATCAGTTGATCGTAAATGTTACTGTTTCGAAGGTAAGGTAGGACGTAAATTATGGGAATATAAAACAGAAGGAGCAATACTTTCCTCTCCTGCTCTGTTTGATGTAAACGGTGACGGATTTATTGATGTCACTTTTGGTTCGTCAGATCATTATATTTATGCTATAGACAGTTCTTCCGGAAAACTTCTGTGGAGATATGAAACAGAAGATGAAATAACTTCTTCTCCCGTAGTGGCAGATATAGACGGTGACGGAGGCATGGATGTGCTTCTGTCTTCAAGAGACAATTTTCTTTATGCTGTTGACGGGTGGAACGGTGAAGATCTGAGAGGAGGCGGTCTTATCTGGAAAAGAGAACTGACCTATTACAGTGATTCGGGAGCTTTTATAATAGATGCAGACAGAGACGGATATCTTGAAATATATCTGACCTCGGCAGGAGGCAAACTGTATGCCTATAAGACTAAATGTTCAGGCCAGCTCGGATGGGCCCGTTTTGCCTCTGATCCTTTTAATACAAATGTCTATGAAAATGCCCGTTCCTATGTTCAGGCCATATCAAAAGGCGTTCAGGCTATGACTAAATGGAGACCGCCGATTAAAATAAAGTGAAAAGTGAGTAGTGAAAAGTGAGTAGTGAAAAGTGAGTAGTGAAAAGTGAGTAGTGAAAAGTGAGTCGCCCCCCCTGTGGTCGCCCTGTTTCGCTGAAAACACGCATCATGCATCACGCATCACGCATCACGCATCACGCATCACGATTATAATAATTCATCGGAGATATATGAAATGCTAAAATATATATGCAGTATGTGCAATTATGTATATAATGAAGAGTCAGGAGATGAAGGTTCCGGCATTTTACCCGGTACTAAATTTCACGACCTTCCTGATGACTGGACCTGTCCCGTATGTGGTGCAACAAAAGCTAAATTCTATCAGTCTTACGGAGGAGGGCTTCAGAGACGTCGTCTTTGAATATAGCTGAAGGCTTACTACTTTTTATATTTTAATTTACTGTAAGCAAGAGCTATACATTTTCTTACATCACTGTCTGTTTCATTTTTTATGCCTGTCATCAGATAATCAAGTCCATTTTCATCTTTTCTTTCTACCAGTATTTCAGCAGCTTTTATTCTCACTTCTTTATGAGCTTCATGTAATACTATATTACCGATATACGCGGTAACATTACTGTCCTGGATTTTACCTATATGTTCAAGAATTTCTTTTTTCTCGGCAACGGTGGCATTGTCAAATCTACTTATAAATTCTTCCTTCTCATCTATTTTATTAACTTCCTTCTCTGACAGAAGATTATCTGATAAAATAAAATCTTCCAGTTCTGAATGTAATTTTTCTTTCTCACTATTTTCTAAAAGTGCATCTATTTCTGAAAGATCAAAATCACCTTCAATGAAACCTTCCGCCGATGAAAGAATTTCATCGATTTCCGAAAGATCTATTTCCTCTTCATTTAATGTCTCTTCAAATATATTCGATAGCATTTCTTCCTGCTTCTTTTCTTCCTCTGTAGTATCTCTAATTTTTTCCTCTCCCGGGCTTTCTATTGCCTGAAGAATATTCTGAAAGTAAGTATTTATTTGCTCTATATTGCCTGTTTTAATTTCTATGGTATCAGATGAAGATTTTTCATCAAAAACTTCATTGCCTGTTTTAATTTCTATGGTATCAGATGAAGATTTTTCATCAAAAACTTCATTGTCTGTTTTAATTTCTATGGTATCAGATGAAGATTTTTCATCAATTTCTTCATGTTTATGAGGGTCATAGTCTTCCCCTGCAAAATTTAGATTTGTGAACCAGCTTTCTTTCTGACTGTTCTGGAACAGCCCTCTTTCATATATTGAATTTTCTTTGATGTCTTTTTGAGATTGTCCCGGTATATGTTTTCGTTCCTGTTTCAGTGAAATGTCATCTTTTTTTACTGACTCAGAAGTATTATCTGTCTCATATTCAACCGGAATTTCCTGAACTTTTTTTATAATTTTACCGGAAAATCTTTTTATTTCATGTTTTATTGTAATATTTTCAGAAACCTTCCCAGGTTTT
>JBEHWO010000600.1:0-3688 GCA_040217695.1 Vulcanimicrobiota bacterium
AAATAGAGGTGGAAACTGCATTTATTACCTTAAGTCTTCTCTTCATACCTGATGGAATTTTCCTGTTCTTTAAAAAGGATTAAGAAAAGAAAAAACAGAATCAATAGAAAAAATAACACTTTATGTGAGATTGCGGAAAAATGAAAGAATGGATTGAAAAACTCGAACAAGCAATAGAAGATTCTGATGATAAAACCCTTAAAGATGAAATACTTTCTCTGGAACATAAGGACGAAATATACAGAGAAGAATTCAGAAAGAAAATGCCTCAGATTCTTATGATCTTCTGGGGTAAAATGGAATTTAATGAATTTATTGAATTCCTGAAAAGAGATGTTTTTTCTCCTGATGATAGAAATTCTTTTATTTCACGAATAGCCCCTTCCCTTGATTATACTGAGTTGAATAAACTTACAGATATAAACAGTATTTATAAATATTCTACTTTAATACCTGCTTCTCCCGAAGACACAGAGAATATAGATTTAATAAATAAAAAAATAACAGCACTTGAGAATAATTTTCAGAAAAGTTCTGATTTAACTGATGATGAAAGAGAAATAATCAATTTACTCTCAGATTTTTCAGAACAGGCAGAATATGGAAGAGAAGAATATTTAATCAATCTTTCAAGAAATTTTTCACTGATAAAAAATAATGATCTCATCGTAAAAATCATAGAAATTTTCATACTTCATTTCAATCTGGACTGGCAGGAACTGCTCATTCACAGCCTCAAAAACAAAGATTTTCATCATAATATCTCTAAAAAACCGCTAATAAACAGAGAAGATATTTTTTACATGCTTTCAGGTATTATTTCAGTCCTGAAAAAGGAGGTTTTTTTTGAGATTATCTGGCTTTTTCGCATATCAGACGATTACCGTTCTTACACATATCATAAAGATCACTGGAACAGAGAAGATGGAGACTATAAAAAATATATCCTTGATGAACTGCTCCATCATAGAGATCCTCATATGAACCTGATTATGAGAGAAATGAGAGAGTTAGTCCATTACAGCGATTCTTCTCTCGATAACATTTTAATAGATATGATCGAAGCTATAATAAAAGACGGAGAAGCTTCAAAAAGAGTAGATAAAGAGAAAGATTATAGATACGGAGATGACCCCATAAAACCGGGAGAACTGAAAATGGAGTATTTGATTACCCTTCTTTTCAGGAGAAATTCTCCGGGAAATAGAGAATATCTTACTAAACTTTTTGAAAAGATTTCAGATGAAGAGGAATTCTATCCTGAAATAAAACTTCTGATTCATTTCTTTACGGAAAACCCTGATGAAGAGTATTTCAGAATTACAGGTACTTTTCTTAAAAAACAGAATTTAGAGCTTTTTTTAAGCAAATTTCACCGTTCCTTTTATAATAGCTTTGAATTTTTTAAGAAAACCAGGTTTATTTATCTTCTCTCAAGTCTGCCAGAAGCTGAGTCAAATAAAAAACGTTTTAAAATTTTGAGGGACATCGGTAATAAATATGGAGTGCCCTTACCGGAGGAGTGTAATATAAAACCGGAGTTTTTCAAGAGTTATATAAAATCTTTAAATAAAGATAAATGGTCTTTTATATGCAGAGTTTTTTCAGAGGAAATTCTGAGTTATTACTCTAAAGAGAAAATCCCCTTTAATCCGATTGAAGAAATAGTAAGAAATACTGTGAGATTTTTTTACTGGTTTCATAACAGAGATATAGGAATTATAATATTCATGTTTCTTGTGTATTTTTTTATTGCCTTTCTTTTCATACCTCAGATTATAATAGGAGTCCTTTATTTAATCTCTGGATTTTCACTCACTTTCAGATTATTTCTGATAGAAGAGGTAATAACATTATTTTTCTGGCTATTTACATTACCTCTTCTCCTGAGGGACACTACAGGGGAAAAAGCGAGTAATCCCGGATTATATGGTATGACCTTCTCTTCTTATATAACAATCTGGTTTATTATATTACTGGGAATAAATATTTATGCTCTCCTGTGCCGTTTCTGGAAATAGGGCAGGGATTAAGGGGATTCAGAACAGGGATTTATGAGATTACACTGTTTCGGTAAAGAATTGTTATTATGAAAGAATTTATTGAACATCTCGAAAAAGCAATAGAAGATTCTGATATTAAAACCCTTGTGGCTGAAATATTTTCTCTGGAGAATAAAGAAGAAACATATAAAGAAGAATTCAGGAAAAGAAAGGGCAGAATTCTTATATTGCTCTGGGGAGGACTGGATTTTGAAGATTTTCTGAAAATTTTAAGTATTCCCTCCATCAGTCAGAGTGATAGAGCAGATTTTCTCTCAAGGATTGTTCCATTACTTGAAACAGATCTTCTGATTAAAATTATTGACAGATACGGCATAGATATCTTTATAAATGAAGGTAATCTCTGTCACTTTCTTCTTGAACACCATGATGAGAGAATAAGGGAAAAGGCAAAAAAATCAATCATAACTTCTGTTCCGCCGGGCTCTACTGTTATATGGCAGAAGAGTCAATCAGAGAAAGATCTTAAAAATGCTTGCAGGAAATGGGCTATTGAAGATCTTAAAAAATATAAAGTCTTTTTTCCACGGGAAGAACTTATACTTTTCTTTAGAATAAGACTATCAGCAGAAGAAATTACAGGACTGAAAAAAATAATACCGGAGATAGATACAGATTTATTATTTAAACTTACAGAATTCAGGATTATCCATGAAAGTGACAGATTGATAGACGAAACTATCCAAAATGAATTAATCAACCGTTCCAGCCCTGATGTGAGTCAAAAAGCAATAGCACTGATAGAAAATACTTTAATAAAACTTAATTATTATGTAAAAAACAGACAAAATGAAAGTGTGGAAATAGAAAAGATAAATACAGGGAAATTACTTAAAATTCTTTCTTCCAGAAAAGATCCCGGTAACAGGGAATATGTGATTAAATTCTTCGAAAGACTTCCCCTTTATATCGACTATGATCACGGTTATGACGGCATTATAAGAACAGTAATGGAATTTATGGCAGAGAATTTTGATTCAGAGATTTATGAATCTGTTATCAAAAAAATCAAATCCCTTTCTCCTGAAGAACTGAGTGTTTTTAATAGAAAATTCCCGGAAAGTACATATTCCAGAAAAATTTCTCTCATTCTGTATTTTTCAAAACTTATTGACCCCATGTCTCATAAAGAGAGATTCAAAATTCTCTATTCTCTATCTTATTGTCTCTATTTTGATCCTCCCGGAAATATTCCTTCACAGGCAGGAGGAGAACATTATTTCGAAACGTGGAAGAAATATAAGATTCCATACACTGTTCCCGGACTTCCTGATAGGGATTTTATAAATATTCTGTTAAAACCTGTCAGCATGAATACCTGGTCCTGTTACTGCAGGGTTCTTACCGATATGATAATCAGAACTTATGTTAAAGACCTGCCTCCATTATTCAGTTATAAAGATAAAATTTTATGGAACCTTACAGGTTATATCCCCTGGTTTCAGTTAGAAGAAACTAAAAAGACTATGGCTGATTTTTTTATAAAAAGCCAGTTTATTCTGTTATTATTTTATATAATTTCCCGCTTTTCCCTTACTCTATCAGGATTTCTATTAGAAGAAACTCTCACTCTGTTCTGGATTTTTCTATTTGCTCTTATGGACTGGAAATTCACTGTTAATATG
>JBEHWO010000601.1:0-3666 GCA_040217695.1 Vulcanimicrobiota bacterium
AAAACAGGGCTCCAGGGAAAAAGATAAAACCTGCCTTTTCCGTAAAAGAACTTGTAAATATGCTGGATAAACCCAGGAAAGTCATGATAATGGTCAAAGCGGGGAAACCTGTAGATGACAATATAGAAGAACTTCTTAAATATCTTGATAAAGGAGATATTATTATTGACGGAGGGAATTCTCACTTTACCGATACGAACAGAAGGATTGAAGATATAGAAAAAAGAGGCATTCTTTATCTCGGAACAGGCGTAAGCGGAGGAGAAGAAGGAGCTTTAAAAGGGCCATGCATTATGCCCGGCGGAAATGAAAAAGCCTGGGAAGAGGTAAAAAATATATTTTTAGATATTTCTGCCAGAGTAGATGGTATTCCATGCTGTGCCTTTACAGGTTCAGGCTCTTCAGGGCATTTTGTTAAAATGGTTCATAATGGCATTGAATACGGTGATATGCAGCTCATTGCAGAAGCCTATGATTTTTTACGGCATGGCCTTATGCTGGGTCTTGAAGAAATAAGGGAGATTTTTCTTAAATGGAAAGAAAGTGAACTGAATTCCTATCTTATAGATATTACTGCCGATATACTCGGAGTTACGGACGAAGAGACAGGGAAACCGTTAGTGGATATTATTCTGGACAAAGCGGGCCAGAAAGGTACAGGGAAATGGACATCCCGGGCGGCTCTTGACCTGGGGATTCCCGTATCTGTGATCGACACGGCAGTCATGGGCAGAAATATATCTTCTTTCAAATCCGAGAGAATTAAAGCTTCACAGTTTCTGAAAGGGCCGTCAGAACCATTTAAAGGTGACAGACATAAAATGATTGAAGCAGTTTATGACAGCCTTCTCTGTTCTAAAATAACATCCTATGCCCAGGGTATGACCATGTTATCTGCAGCATCAAAAGAGTACAATTATAATCTGAAATTACATGAAATAGCCCAGATATGGAAAGGAGGCTGTATAATAAGATCAACCCTTCTTGAACCTATAAAACAGGCTTTTCTTAAAAATCCTTCCCTGGAAAATTTATATATAGATGAATATTTCAACAGGATACTCAATGAGAAACACCATAACTGGCGGTGGAGAGTGGCAGAAACTGTAATGTGCGGCATTCCGTGCCCGGGCACTGCATCTTCTCTTGAATATTATGATTCCTACAGATCGGAACGATTGCCTGCCAATCTCCTGCAGGCTCAGAGGGATTATTTCGGCGCCCATACCTTTGAGAGAACTGATAAAGAAGGGACATTTCATCATCAATGGATGTAACCTGGCGTCACGCGTTACGCGTTACGCGTCACGAAGCAATAAGGAGATGAATATTATGGATAAATGTAACTGTAAAGAGAAGAATATAGAAACAGGAAAAATTCTTCACCATTTTTCAGGAGGCAATATACCTGTTTCAATAGTGATCTTCGGCGCAAGCGGCGATCTTACAAAAAGGAAACTCATGCCGGCATTGTTTAATTTATTCAAAGAGAAAATGCTTCCGGAAAATATAACTATTACAGGTTTTGCCAGAAGTGTAAAATCAGATGAAGAATTTCGCAGCGAAATAGAAGACATGGCAAAGAGCGTTCTTGCCGGAGAATTTGATGAAGAACTCTGGAAACAATACAGAGAAAAGATCCATTATCATCCGGGAAATTTCGATACCCCTTCTGATTATTCATCACTCAAAGAATTCCTGGAAGAAAAAGGAATGAACTGGAATAAAATATATTATCTTGCCTGTGATCCGAAATTTTTCTACCCTGTAGTGGAGAATCTGTCTTTCTGCGGATTAATCAGTGACGGTTACAGCGATATCTGGACCAGAGTGGTCATAGAAAAACCCTTCGGTCATAATATTAAATCGGCAACGGAACTGAACAGGAAACTGGCCAGGTATCTTTCGGAAGATCAGATTTACAGAATCGATCACTATCTGGGGAAAGAAACAGTTCAGAATATACTGTCTTTTCGTTTCGGCAATTCTATTTTCGAACCGATTTTTAACAGTAAATATATAGACCATGTACAGATTACCGTGGCAGAAACCCTGGGGATGGAAGGAAGAAGAGGTGGTTATTACGATAAAAATGGTGCCATAAGAGATATAATACAGAATCATGGTATGCAGCTTCTGGCCCTGGTAGCCCTTGAGCCGCCTCATTCCTTTGAAGCCAAAGCTCTGAGAGACGAAAAAGTGAAACTGTTTAAAAGCATCAGACCTTTTACTGAATGCTGTGTGAAAAATATGGTTGTCAGGGGACAGTATGAAGGCGGAACAATCAACGAAGAAACAGTAAAATCTTACCTTGAAGAAACAGGGGTTGTCCCTGATTCAAGCACAGAAACTTATGTGGCGATGCAGCTTTATATAGACAACTGGCGATGGTCAGGAGTTCCTTTTTATATGAGAACAGGAAAAAGACTGAAAAGAAGGCTCACTGAAATAGCCGTTCAATTTAAAACACCTCCCCTTAATTTCTTCAGAACTGTAGAATGTGAAGGAGATGTATGTGATATTATCAGAGCAGAGCCGAACGTAATTGTTTTTCGTGTTCAACCTGACGAACAGATATCACTGGTTTTTTCGGCAAAAAGGCCGGGAGTTGATTTTTTACTTCAACCGGTAAAGATGGATTTCGGCTATAAATCATCCTTCGGCAAACGTCTTCCCGAAGCATATGAACGATTGCTTTTAGATGTAATCAGAGGAGATGCCACACTTTTCCCGAGATTCGATGAGATTGAGGCTACATGGAACATTGTGGAACCGATAATAAATTTATGGGAAACAAAAAATGAGCCATCTGTGGTAAAATACATGCCGGGCACAGACGGCCCCGGCGAACATTTATTCGATTGCTGTGAAGGAAACTGGAGGAAATTGTAGTCGTGAAAAGTGAGAAGTGAGAAGTGAAACTTACGCGTCACGCGTTACGCGTGACGCGTAACGATTATAGTGAATCGTGAGTCGTGAAGAGTGAAGATCGATTTCTTGAAGAAAATATAAAATTCATTCCATGACCCTCTGCCCAAAACCCCATGATATAATATTTCTGGAGGTGAACATATGACACCGGGAACAGGAACGGTTCTCAATGATATCTACAGAGTAGTGAAACTCCTGGGGAAAGGCTCCATGGGTAATGTTTATCTTGTGGAAAGAATCGAAGATGATAAAAAATTCGTAGTAAAGGAACTCACATTTTCAAAAGATGCAATTTTAAATTATGATGATGGCCTGGAAATCTTTCGAAGAGAAGCGGAATTTATGGCAAAATTTGACCATCAGGGAATTCCGAAGATGTACGGGGTTTTTTCTCAAAACTGTAAAGAATATCTCACTATGGATTATATAGAAGGAAAGACCCTCGAAGAAATTATAAATTCTTCAAAAAAGCCGGTAGAAAAAAACAAAGCCATAACATGGACCATTCAAATAGCAGAGATTATCGATTATCTCCATAATTCCTTTCAGAAACCATTGGTCTACAGAGATTTAAAACCGTCAAATATTATTATAAAACCCGACGGCAAACCTGTCCTTGTAGATTTCGGCATTGCCCGTTACTATAATCCCGATAAGACTTCCGATACCTTCAACTACGGAACACCGGGATATGCGGCACCGGAGCAGTATAAAGGGAAAGGGCAGTCCACACCA
>JBEHWO010000602.1:0-3617 GCA_040217695.1 Vulcanimicrobiota bacterium
TAGAGAAGATTTAATCTGTTCGAGTCTGTCTTCAAGGAGAAAAAATTTTGACATGAGTCCGTATTCAAAGGGAATTTTTTCTTCTATATCTTTAAAAAATTTATAAAACCTGTTTTTACACAGCAGATTTGTTTCCCTTAAAGAGAAAATGACTTCTACAGTCAGTTCTTCCGGCAATTCATAGTTTAAACATTCCATCATATCACCATAGGCCTTATGAATACCGGCATGACAGAATTCCTGACATACGTGAAGAAAAACCCTGTATGTTTCAAAATCCTCTTCTTTTCTCGAATATTTTAAAAAGGGAAGACCGGGTAAAAGTTTTTTATTTTTAAACTCCACAAAAGTTCTGTAAAATATTTCACCCTGTATAAGCCTTTCAGATTTCGGCAGATGACTCAAATATAATAAAGAATCGGAAAAACTTCTTATTATATTGCATATATGTGCGGGAGAATCTCTTTCTATTATGGCTGAAGCTGTTTCAGGAGAAAATACATGAAATGCCCCGAGAGAAACAACGGAAAAGTCACGACTTTTTATGCCAAGAGCCTGCCTTATTTTTTCCCGTTCTTTATCTTCCTGTTCTTCATAATATTTTTTCAAACAATCAACATAAAATTTTAATTCTTCCCTCTCTGAAAATAAAAACTCACCTGCTCCCGATATGGCAGATAACTCGGAAGATATATTTCCGCTATGTAAAAGCTTCTTCCAGTGCTCAAGAAATTTCTCATGCTTTAATGAAAGACAGGCAAGCACTCTGGATGTAAAATTACTTACTTCAGATGAAGGAGAATTGCGGAGATATTCTATAATACCGATTATTTCTTTTATAAATTCTTCCTCATGTTTTTTCATAACAGATTCTGTCACGGCAGATTCTGAAGGTTCTGGCACGGCAGATTCTAAAGCAGAAGATTCTGGCACGGCAGGTTCTGAAGATTCTGGCAAAGCGAGTTCTGAAGCAGAAGATTCTGGCACGACAGATTCTGAAGAAGCAGAAGATTCTGGCAAAACAGGTTCTGAAGCAGAAGATTCTGAAGGAGCTGAAGATTCCGTTATAACAGGTTCTGGTGCAACGAAAGCTGAGATAACAGGTTCTGGGGAAGCAGATGATATCTCTTCCGATTCTGCGGAATTTCCTTCATTCTTTTTCAGAGAAATCTGTTCTTTATCAGATTGGAGAGCAGGAAACATTTCTGCTGCAGGAGCGAAATATTTTTTTATATGTTTTTCTTCAAGAAAATAAAGTATTTTCAGGAAGAAAAGCTTTTTATTCTGATCATTTTTCATCCAGTCTTTAAAATATGGTAAAAGATCAAAAATCAGCAGATCTGAACATAATTTTCTGTAAAGATTATATCTTTTTTTCCAGCTCAAAGAGCTGTGAAGATAAAACAGTAAATCAAGCTGTTTCTGCGGTTCAAATATAAGTTTTTCTGTTAACAAATTATCAGTTTCATTTAAGGTCATTTTCATATTTTTACTGGTATTCAGCTTTAATGTCGATAACATCCGGCATATGAGAGCTGAATGAATTATTTTTACCGGTTTCCTGTTACCGGTGTATGGCACCGGTAACAGGAATTTTACTCATGCCGAGCGGCCGGAAAAATTAAACCTTTCTATTTTCATAGCAGGACATGCCACATTAACTCCCCATTTACCTGCACTCTTTATAGTACACGACAGTTCGGACACATGTGAAAATGCATCGAGTATACTGTTATTGTAACGCATATTATTAACTGCTTTTGTTATCTGTCCGTTTTCAACAAGGAATACACCATCCCTTGTAAGACCTGTAACAATGGTTTTCTTCGGATCAACTACATTATCGTACCAGAATCTCGTAATCAAAATTGCCCTGTCCGTATCTTTGATTATTTCTTCCCTGCTTTTTTCTCCCGGCAGAAGCACAAGGTTAAGGGGCAAAGGCCCTCTTGTAGCGGGAGGAGGGAGGGCATGTCCCGTAGACTCTGTTCCGTCTTTAGCGGCTGTTTTCATATCATAAACAACATTTTTTGCCACACCCTTTTCTACAAGTGTTATCTTCTGTCTGGGTACACCTTCGAAATCGAAAGGTAAGCCGGGTACTTCTTTTCTGGAGAAATCATCTATGATAGTAATATTATCTCCCATAATTTTTGTCCCCATCCTGCCTGTCATAAAGCTTCTTCCTTCCTGGTATGACAGGGCTCCGAAGCCCAGGGAATTAAGAAACATAAGTAAACTTCCTGCAGCTCTTTCTTCCAGAATTACTGTATATTCGCCGGGAGTTAATTCTACAGGCTTTTTATTAAGGAGAGCTTTCTCTATGGCTATACCGGCAAGAGCATTTACATCTATTTCATCGATAGATGTTCCGTAATGATCTGACCATCCCGTCCCGCCTTCTGCATCTATGGCAGTGAGGGTGAAAGAAGCATCGGTCCAGGAATGATAGGTGAAATTCCCTCTGGAATTCATCAGTGTCACCACATTATCTCCGAAAGATATGGTTCCTGCTGCTGTGAGATCCTTTTTTTTACATTTATTTACTACCTTCTCGACCTCTCTGGCACTCTCTTCAGGGGTAAAATTAATGGTTTTTTCATCATAACCATCTTTAATTTCAGTATATTCTCTACCGGCGAACAGAGAAACTGCATTCGGATCATCTAACTGATTACGGAGAACCTCTTCTGCTTTTAATATTACATCTTTAAGATATTCACCGTGAAACACATTGCATGAAGCAATTCCAACTTTCTTACCTTTTATAACCTTTGCAGTAATACTGTAATCTTTCTGAACAACATTCTGATGAATGTAATTATTGGCGAATCTGGTAAGCCAGTGTTTTCCTCCCGTAATAAAAACCTCTACTTCATCACATGAAGAATAACCGATTGCTTCTTTAAGTATTTTTTCTGCTCTTTCTTTACCCAGCATAACCGACACCTACCTTTACATTTCTAAATCTGGCATAAGAAACACCATGACCTACTCTGGCTACCTGTCCCGGCTGTCCTTTACCGCAGTTAGGAGTTCCCCATACGTGCCAGGAATTTTTATCAGAGATAGCATCACAGGAATTCCAGAACTCGGGAGTAATTCCCATATAGGTAGGATTCTTTACTATACCGACAATTTTCCCGCCTTTAATTTCCCATCCTATTTCCGTACCAAACTGGAAATTCAATCTTTTGTCATCTATGCTCCAGCTTCTGTTATCACACAGAAGAAGTCCGTCTTCCGTATCTGCCAGGAGATCGTCATAGGATATATCTCCGGGAAGAAGATTGATATTTGTCATTCTTAGAAGGGGAAGATTATTCCACCCGTCTGCTCTCATGGAGCCGCTGCTCTCTCTGTTTATTACAGGCGCTGTTTCTCTTGAAGTAAGATAACCTCTGAGTATACCGTCTTTGATAAGATAATTACACCCTGCAGGAACACCTTCGTCATCATAGCCGAAAGTGCCCAGTCCTCCCGGACTTGTGGCATCTGCTACAATATTGACTATAGATGAACCGTAACGGAAATTATCAAGTTTTTCCGTGGTAAGGAAACTCATACCTGCATAATTTGCTTCCATTCCGAGAACCCTGTCCAGTTCCACTGCATGA
>JBEHWO010000603.1:0-3604 GCA_040217695.1 Vulcanimicrobiota bacterium
TATTCCTTTTCTTGCCAAAAAGCTGTAACTATGGTATTATTATATGCGTTCATCGACTGAAGGTCACAGGGCGGATCGTATGAAAACTGTATAAAAATTTTAAATTATTTAGATAAATTGCTTCTATATAGTTTTTATTTAAAGCTTTATTTTACGACATTAAAAATGGAAATTCCTATATTTTTAAAGTATATTTTTTAAAATTGAATTATTATATATTATTTATAATATTTAGCTGCTACTAAATATTTTATACATGGTGATTATGTTATATTTAGGCATTGTAACAGATATTGATAAAAATATCGGGAAAGCTGCTGTCTTACCTGTATATGTCAGGGATTCTCACATACCATGGAAAAAATGCAGTGAACAAAAACTTATAACACTAACTCTTGACCAGTATACACATGTAAGCAAAAAAAATGAAATTATAAGGTTTTCTTTTCATGATAATCTCCAGGAAATAGATCGTGCTTCCATTGAAATAATGGATTCGAAAAAGTTCAAATATGTATTTGAAATACCGGCACATTACCCTCCTATCCATTTTATTCGTTCTGTAAAAAAACTCGAAAATATCGAATTTAACATTAAAGAAGATTTTTTGCTAAAAGACAGTGACAGTATATATTCTTCCTTTCGGATAGCCTCAGAATACACAAAGATTATAAAATTCGAAAGTTCTTCCCATCATGTATTCAAACTCAGATTATACGACACAGGTAATGAAATTACAATTTTTACCTTTCCTGACATAAAAGGAGTACCTCCCTGTTTAATGTTAAAAGAAGAGTGGAATAAACTGGAGAATTTGCTGAAAGAAAAAGGCGATCTTATCTATATGTATGATCCGAAAGAGATCGTAGAAAAGCATCAGATTCTGGAAAATTTCAGCCTTGAAAATAAGAGTGGTTTCGGACTCCTTATTAATATGTATAAAATGCAACTGGCAGAAAAGAAAATACAGAAGGAGTTAAAAGAAATAGAAAGAGAAAAACTGGAAATGGAGGAGAAAATAGGCCAGACTTCCATAATAAAACAAAAAATTTCGGAAGAAATAGAAAAACTCCATGGCGATAAAATAAAGGCAAAAGAAGAATATGAGAAGGAATTAAATAATTATAAAAAGAAAAAAGAAGAATTCAGCAGTCAACTCGAACATATGGAAGATAAGATTGCAGAAAAAACAGACCATATCAGTAAAGAAATAGAAGAAATATTAAATAAAAATAAAGAGAAAAAAGAAGAAATATTCAGAGAAATTACGTTCCTGGAAAATAATAGCATTCAGACCAGAGAATATATTGAAGAACTTGAAAAGATAAAAACTCAGACAAAACTCGAATTAAATGAAATGCAAAAAAACAAGGAAAAATTATTGAGTCTTGAAGAAGAACTGAAGGAAAAAGAGGCAAAAATCCAGGAAGATACTAAAATTTTCGAAAGCAATAATAAAATATTAAAAATAAAAGAAAATGTAATCAAAAATGAAATGGTAAAACTGGAGCAAACGGCAAAAGAGAAGGCAACACTGGAAGAGGAAGTAAAAAAATTAAAAGAAAGTAAAGAGTTATTAACAGTTGAACTGGAACAGATAAAAAAAGAGCTGGACCCTCTCAGTAAAGAATTAAGTGAAAAAAGATGGAAAATGGAACAGATTCAGGGAAAACTTAAAGAGCTCTCTATTAAAGAAGAAAACATTAAAGGGAATAATATAAAGATACTCATAGTGGAAGACAATAAATTAACAAGGAAAGTAACATCAAGTATTTTAATAAAACATAACTTTGATATTATAGAAGCGGAAAACGGGAATTCTGGCCTCAATCTTGCCCGGGAGAGACAACCTGATCTTATTCTTATGGATCTTATGTTACCCGATATCAGCGGCTATGAAGTTACGGAAAAACTTAAAAAGTCAGAGCAAACCGCTCATATACCGGTAATTGCTTTTTCGGCTCTAAATGAGACAGACTCTATAATGAGAGCAATGAAATCAGGTTGCTGTGACTATCTTGTCAAACCATTTAAAATTCAGGAATTTCTCCAGAAAATATTTAAATTTATATCGTCGGAAAAGCTTGAAAGTATTAAACAACTTCAACAGATTCAGTGAGTCGTGAGTCGTGAGTCGTGAGCAGGCGTATCCTACGCGTGACGCGTGACGCGTGACGCGTCACGATTATAGACAATATTTCCCGCCACTACAGTCATATGTACCGACGTATTTAAGATATCTTCACATGTGAAAATATCTCTGTCAATTACTATCAAATCTGCCAGTTTACCCGGTGAAAGGGAACCTTTTTTTTCATCCCCGGAAGCCATGGCAGGCTCCGACGTATAGGCTTTAATTGCCTCTTCAATATTTATACACTCTTCTATGTGCCACGATTTTTCTTCTCTTTTATTAAGATACTTCCTGTTGGTAGCAGCATAAATATTACTGAAAGGATTGAATTTTTCGACAGGTACATCTGAACCGAATATTAAATGAGTATTTTTTTTAAGTAATGAAGAGAAAGGATAGGCATATCTGCTCCTTGTGCCCCAGTATTTTTCGGCCAGAGGGATATCGTTTATTATATGAACCGGCTGAACCGACGCAATAATGTTATTTTCTGAAAATCTGCATATATCTTCCGGCTTTAATAACTGGGCATGTTCAATCCTGTTTTTTATATGCTGTCTTCTGCCATAGTTTCCGGCATGTTCGAAAGCATTCAGAACAATATGGTTGGCTCTGTCACCTATGGCATGTACTGCACAGCTTATTCCGTTTCTGTTTGCTTTATTTATAATATGTACAAGTTCTTCTTCTGTCATAATCTGTGTACCGCAATGAGACATGCCTTCATAAGGTTCGAACATAGAAGCTGTCCGGGAGCCCAGTGAACCGTCAGTGAAAATTTTTACACAGCCAATCTTTAAATAATCACTTCCAAATCCCGAAGCAATCCTGAGGTCTATCATGTTATCAAGTAAATCCAGAGGGAAATGCCATGTAACTCTGAATGGCAACAGTCCGTCTCTATAAAGTTCCTGATAAACATTGAACTCAAAAGAACCTTCACAGATATGGATACCTGTGAGACCTGCCCTGTGGGCTTCTTTAATGGCTTCTTTTACACTTTCTCTGTACTGTTCAGGAGAAGGTTTCTTTATGGCTTTTTTTACAGAACCTATTTCATTTTCATATAAAATCCCTGTAATGTGTTCTATACCTGCAATCTTTAAAGCTAAAGTATTACACCAGAGACAGTGTCCGTCTTTACTGTCAAGAGCTACAGGGTTACGTTCAGTACATTTATCAAGATAATCTTTATGAGGAATTTCCCCCGATGGCCATTTGTTTTTATTCCATCCCCACCCTGTAATCCATTCTCCTGAAGGAATTTCCGAAGATTTTTTTCTCACTCTTTCCAGTACTTCATTAAAGCTATTATTATCATCTATTTCTATTCTATATTTATTGTACTTATTAATGGCATATTCGGTAAAGTGGGTATGACAGTCTGTAAATCCGGGAAGTACAAGCCTTCCCTTCAGATCTATCTTTATATCTTCCTTTTTAACGAAAAAGGCAATTTCTTCCAGTTCT
>JBEHWO010000604.1:0-3584 GCA_040217695.1 Vulcanimicrobiota bacterium
CTTGTTATAAAAGGTGAAGAAGTGGAACTGGATAAAAATATAGTTGAAAATATGAGTGATCCTCTCACACATCTTGTAAGAAATGCAGTGGACCATGGCATAGAAATTCCTTCTGCAAGAAAATCAGTCGGCAAAGAAGGTGAAGGTAAGTTAATTCTCTGTGCCTACCATGAAGGAGGACAGGTAAATATCGATATAATAGATGACGGTTCAGGGATTGATTCTGCTAAATTAAAAGCCAAAGCCCTGGAGAAAGGCCTCCTGTCAAAGTCTGAAGCAGAAATGATGAGTGAGAGAGATGCTCTTAATTTGATATTCTTTCCCGGTCTTTCCACTGCCTCTAAAGTTACCGATCTGTCAGGAAGAGGAGTGGGGATGGATGTGGTGAAAACGAACTTTGAAAAGATCGGCGGTATTATTGATGTACAATCAGAACCCGGTAAAGGAACAACTATAAATATTAAATTACCTCTCACTCTTGCCATCATACCTTCTCTCCTTGTTAAAACGGGAGTGGAACGTTATGCCATTCCCCAGATGAATCTTGTAGAACTGGTAAAAATCAAAGGAGAGGAAGTAAAAAATAAGATAGAAGCCATTCATGGTATTGAAGTATTCAGATTGAGAGGAAGACTTCTTCCGCTTCTTCGTTTGAGTTCTGTCCTTCATGGTGATGACATTCCTGTTTCTTCAAACGGTCAGGATGTAAATATTGTAGTTCTTGCGGCAGGTAATACCAGATATGGTCTCATTGTAGACGGACTTCAGGACAGTGAAGAAATAGTAGTGAAACCTCTGGGAAGACATATGAAAGACTGTAAATGTTATGCAGGAGCTACTATTATGGGAGACGGCCATGTTGCTCTTATTCTGGATGTTCAGGGTATTGCAAATTACAGCGGCCTGGTTCAGGAAGAAGAACTGGCTGCTATGGAAGAGCAGGATAAAAGAGAAGACATAAATATAAAAGATGCACAATCGGTTCTGCTGTTTAATAATGGCACAAGAGAACAGTTTGGCATATCTCTCTCACTTGTATCCAGAATTGACAGAATTATGAGTTCCGAGATTGAAACCATAGGAGGAAGAAATCTGCTTAAATACAGAGGCAAGAGCCTTCCTGTCGTAAAAATTGAAACATATCTTTCCCTGGATACACCGCCGGAACAAACGAACC
The DNA here is from genome assembly GCA_040217695.1 of Vulcanimicrobiota bacterium. Classification (GTDB taxonomy): domain Bacteria; phylum Vulcanimicrobiota; class SpSt-956; order SpSt-956; family JAKJGF01; genus CALARM01. The sequence goes on from JBEHWO010000604.1 coordinate 1,178, forward strand.
TCTATATGATTCTCTTTAGAATAAAAGGCAGAGATATAGGGTTAATAGCCAGAAATATTGTAGATACAAAGCTTTTAACCTTTGATATAGATACTCATACATTAAAACAGCCCGGAGTACTCGGTTCTGCTATTATAGATAATGTGACAACACTCTTTCTTGATATATTTGAAATAGTTGAAATGGCTGAACCTGCATGGTTCAAGGAAAGAGAATCTTTAGTAATGGAAGATAACAAAAAACCGTCCATACTTCTTGTAGAAGATTCGAATTTCTTCAGAAGCCATGTTAAAAACTATCTGGAGAGTCAGGGCTATGAAGTCGTAGAAGCCGTAGACGGGAAAGATGGTTTTGAAAAACTCTGCAATAACAGGATAGACCTTGTAATAACCGATATTGAAATGCCTGTTATGGATGGATATGTTTTCACGAAGAAACTTAAATCAGATGAAAGATTTGCCCATTTAAAAGTAATGGCTCTTACTGCCATGACAGGGGAGGAAGATATTAAAAAAGGTCTGGAAGCCGGTATAGATAATTATCAGATAAAACTTGACAGAGAAAACCTTCTGGACGCTGTTATGTCTTTCCTGAGAGGCGACGTACCTAAAGCTTATATAAATTAAAGTTATAGAAAATTTTATTTTTAATGTCGTAAAATAAAGCTTTAGATGAACATTATGAAGGTGCAATTTATCTAACAATCATGACCGGTTCGGTCACAACGAAGTATGAGAATTTGTTCCTCCCGTCACGCGTTACGCGTTACGCGTTACGATTCTCATATAACTTGAGCGTGAAAGGAGAATATTATGGCTAATATCAGTCCTGTTAAGAATTATCTGGCTGTACCTGAAGCGAAAGAAATCAATAAGAAAATTGAAGTGAGCAGCTTTTATATCGGAAAATATCTTTTTGGTATAGATATACTACTTGTCCAGGAAATAAATCCTTATATGGAATTAACACCTGTACCTCATGCACCTTTTCATATAAGGGGTGTCATGAACCTGAGAGGTCAGATAGTAACGGTAATAGATATGAGAGAGGTTCTCAGTCTTGAAAAGATAGACCTTACTCACGATCACAGGAATATTATTATTGAATCGGAAGGCGAATGGGTTGGATTGCTTGTAGACAGCATATCTGATGTGGTGGAGATAAATCCCAAATTCCTTGAACCTCCGCCAAGGGTTCGCGGTATGGATGTGAGATTTATAAAAGGAGTATATAAATTACAGAAAGAACTGTTGATGATCCTGGATATTTATGAAGTTATGAAGGTGTAGAAGGATGAAATCTGTTCTTTATGGCAGAGCAGGATTTTTATACAATTATGAAAATACTTATTATAGATACGAGTGTAATATACAGAAAGATGATTTCAGAAGTTCTGTCCGGGGATAACGATTTAGACGTCGTCGGGACTGCAAGCACTCTGAGCATTGCCTCTAAAAAGATGGATTTATTGAAACCGCAGGTAATTATTCTGGATAGTGAGTTTCTTTATACTGAACATTATGATTTACTTGTCGATATTTATATTAAATATCCCCATATAATTACTGTTCTGATAGAAACACCCGAATTGTTAAATGATGAACAAAAAACTGTCTGTAAAGTAATACCTGCCCTTTATGATACGGTTAAGAGAGAAGAAGAGGAAGCATTCAGAGAATCTCTTTATTCTTCTGTTCAGAGATTAAAGCTTAAATTTAATTTTCCTCAAAAATTAAACAAACGGCAGAATGAAACAGTGATTTATAAACCTGATAATAAATGGATAAGAAAGCCATCGGTGCACAGAAAAAAAGAAGTTGTGGCAATAGGTATCTCTACAGGCGGCCCCAATGCTCTCTCTGTTATGATGCCAATGATACCGGCAGATATAAATGTTCCTATATTAATTGTCCAGCATATGCCTCCGAAATTTACCAAGACCCTGGGTGATAGTCTGAACGCCAAATGTAAGATAAGAGTAAAAGAAGCAGAAGACGGTGACAGGCTTGAACCGGGACTTGCTCTTATAGCTCCCGGAGGAAAACATATGATCGTTGAGAAAAAGTCTTTTGATACAGTGGTGAAAATTATTGACGGAGAACCGGTAAATAACTGTAAACCTTCGGCAGATGTTCTTTTCTATTCAGTAGATAAAATGTACGGTGACAGGGCAATTGCGGTAATTATGACAGGCATGGGAAGCGATGGCACAAAAGCCCTTCGTGACATGAGAAAAAGCGGTGCCTATATTATAGCTCAGGATGAAAAAACATGTGTCGTATTTGGTATGCCAAGAGCACCTGTTGAGGAGGGGCTTGTAGATATTATATCACCTCTTGAAGATATAGCAGATGAAATAACAAAGGCTTTGAAAAAAAGATGAGGTTAAACTTATGAAACTTGCAAG
>JBEHWO010000605.1:0-3581 GCA_040217695.1 Vulcanimicrobiota bacterium
GTATACATAGAGGGATGTATCGCTGGCACTTCCTGCCGAAAATCCGGCAGTGCCTACATTCATCCAGCCTGTTCCATTATACATCATTACTGTAACGTCAAGAATTAATCTGACCAGTAAAATAATAAATAAAGTGTCTAAAAATCTGGTCAGAATAAAAATAGATTAAGAATAAACCATACTAAAAAAGGACATTTTTTAAATAAAAAACTGACCAGATTATAAAAAATCCGCCAGTTAAAATTTATGAATTGTGAAGAAAAAATTAACTCACAATTCAGTTGAAACGGAAAAAATGTGTTCTTCCGTTATCGTATCTGCTTTTTTAGAAGTTCCCAGTATCAGTGCTTTAGTAGCAATATTATTAATAACCCTGATAATACCGTTAGAGATATTAAAAATAGCATCAATAGCATTTTCATTAAAAATCATGTTAGAAGCTCCAGCCATATTGAGTTGGTGCTGAATATAAGAAGAAGTTTCCTGTCTATTAAGAGGAAGGAACTCATATTTAAGCCTGAACCTTTGATTGATGGAATTAAGTGAAGGCCTTATAACTCTTTCTCTCATGAGAGAATGTCCTGCAAGAATAACAATAGCCGGGTCAAGAGAATCGACATTGAAGTTAAGTAACATCTGCAATTCAAATAGGTTGTCATTTTTGAGGAAATGTACCTCGTCAAAGATGATAACAGGTATCTGTTTTCTGACAGTAGCATATTCTATGATAATTTTCTGTATAGATGAAAATAGTTCAGATTTGTTTCTCTTACTTTCTCCGCCGAGAGAGCTGTTAAGCTGATGATAAAAATCTGTGGTAGAAACAGTAGTAAGAGGAATATAAATGAATTTAAAATATTCCTGTTTTAAATCTTCCAGGAAAGCTCTGATAGCAGTAGTCTTTCCTACTCCTGCTTCTCCAGTAAGTAATAGGAGGCCTTTAAATTGTTTCAAATACTCCATTCTGGAGAAGAATTCTTTTAAAGAAGCGGAGAGAAACAAATTATCTTTTTTTATAGATTTTTCGAAAGGTATTGATTTGAGATTATAAAAATTAAAAAACAAATGTATCACTCCCTAAAAAAGATTAGAATATGAAAAACTTACAAAAGGTTGATTTGCATTCTGTTGCAGATTAAGCGGTTTAAGTTTATATACCGGTTTATCCTGTTCAAAAATATAAATTTCCTGTGGTGAAGAAGAAGGATAGCGTAATTCAACCTGAAGACCAATGTATTTATGTGGAGCTTCATAGAGTTTGCCATTAATAGAAACAGTACAATCAAGTTTTACAGTTCTCTTAATAGTCCTATAAAAAATTAAGTCCAGTGTTTCTTCAGGAATTCTTTCAATCTTAACAGAGTCGAATTCCCTTAACAGTCTGTCCATGGGAGGCTCTCCGAGCCCCTGATGTATATTTCTATGGTATTGTGTTCTTATCCATTCCTGAAAAGAGGAATTAAGCTCTGTAATAGAGAAATTACGTTCCTTAACAGTGGGAATAAAAGCTGATTGAACGGTACGAAAAAAGCGTTCTATTTTCCCACGACCACAGGGAACATAAGGCTTAGAATGGATAAGTGCAATGCCCAGTTTAGCACAAGGAAGATGTATTGCTTCAGATGTAAAAACCTTTGCATTGTCGCAGTAAAATTTCTGTGGTTTGCCATATGAAAGAATTGCTTCTTTAAATGTCTTTTCCAGCACAATAAGGTTTTCTTCAAAACTCCAGTTACTTCCTGTGATAACCCTTGTATGATCATCTATGATGGCACAGAGATAAGTAAATTTTTTCTTTTTTCCATCCCATAGTTTTATACTGTGCATGAAATCACATATCCAGAGTTTATTTATCTCTTCTGTTTCGAATTTTTTCCTGGGAACAACTTCTCTCTGACAGAGAGATATATTATTGTCTTTCAGGAATTTGATTAACGTCTGAAGAGTAAAATCACCGGGTCTTATATACCCTTTCTCTATAAGCTGCCTGTAAAGGAGAGTATAGGTTGTTATAGGGATTTCCTGCAATAATTTGTTTATTATTTCAGTAAAATCGCCGTCAATTTTTCTTGATGAACCTTTGTCCACCCTTATTCTTGGTTTTATTCCATTGTAGCCTCCTTCTCTGTAGGCAGCGAGCCAGGACTTAAATGTTGATACGGAAAATTTTTTCGGCCCAACTCCCTGGATGAAATGTTCTTTTTCTGCCATTTTTTTCAGGATCTGGTTCTGGCTTTCTTCTCCTTCATGCATTACAAGGGAGATTATTCCATGTCTGAATAATGCTATGTTCTGGGCTTTTTCTTTTTCTTTAATATTTGAGTATTCACTCATATGTTCACCTCCAATAATGTTAAAATAAATTATAAAATTTTCAGAGAAAATCTTATATATAGCCTGGTGTGAAGGTGCACAAAATTATAAAATTTTTATTTCTTCAGTCAAAAAATTAATAAATTTTTATATCAAGAAGTATTTTTAACACGGGAAAAGAAGAAATAATAATAAATTAATACTGTTCAGATGCGAAAATCACCGGAGAGTTATAGCTTTCTGTAAAAAGAAAAAAGAGCCCGCCTATAGAGGATATTCTTCAGCTGAATTATTTCCTGAATTGTGAAGGAGTTCCAAAGAGAAATGGACTATTGGTTTTATAAAAACCATGAGCTTTATAAAAATCATAACCATAATCACTGGGAGCACGTACAGGATGTATCTCATACAGATATAATACAAAGAGCTTTACTCTATCAGGGGAATTCATAAGATATTTTATCTCGTCGTAAAATCCTGATATATTAAGTTTATCTATGCTGTTCAGAATCAGGCTTTTAAAATTGTATACTGATACTGGACCTATACTTAATACTTCTTCATTACATAACTGGCTTATTATATCCAGAGCGGATTTCTCTGACAGGTCATTAACATAAATATCAAATAAAATTTTAAAGATAAATTCTACAGAATATTTTACATAAGGAATTAATTCATGAGGTAATAGAGAGAAGGTAACATGCTTTAGTCCCTTATTGCCATTATTTCTGCACTTATACCGCATTATTGGAAAATCTTTATAGTACATCCCCTCCTTCGTTACTACCGGTCTATAGTAGTATCCATGAAACCTTGCGCAATTCGAACTGCTGCATATTGGGCAATAATCACTGAAGTCGGGAATTTCATATTCTCTTCTCTTGACTTTTATATAATACTTTGTTAAGCTGATTGAGAATTTATGTATTATTTGTATAATTGGCATGTTATATTATTTAATATAATTTGCCAATATCTTTTTATTACTCAGAATAATCTTCTAAATTTTATCTACTTTTATTTTGACTGACTTTTACATGACAGTCAGATTATTTATATTATAAAACGGTAGGTTGGGGTATAATAATTCTTGACGTTACATCTTTTTTTCTTTCCTGGGTACAAATTTGATAGTCTAAAAGTTTCAGAATGATTTTATATTGATCTTTTCTACTGGATTTTGCAAATATCGTTTTTGTTATTTCTTCTTCTTTAAAGCGATATTTTTCAGAAATGTAATAAATATCATCTTTTACTTCTTGAAA
>JBEHWO010000606.1:0-3571 GCA_040217695.1 Vulcanimicrobiota bacterium
AATCATTTTGCAGGTTTTTTAACATCAAACGAAAAGTTTCATCCTCTATTTCTTGGTTCTATCGAAGGTAACGCAGAAGAGGTTTCCCTCAGTCTGGCCAATACACTGGCCATATTTGAAAAGAATTATATCTCTCTGGAAGAATTGCGTCAGATAAAATTCAACAATTGTTTTGAAGTTTAGGGAACAGGATGGCCTGTTCCCTGCTTTCACATTACTCCCGCAGTTCCCGCCTTTTTCTGGCTAACCGGGCTATTTCACTGTCAGGATATATTTCTTCACACATTTTATAAAATTTTATAGCATCTCCGAGTTTCTTTTCGTCAGAATAGGTTTCTCCGAGTTTAAAAAATATCTGGGCTTTGGATTTTTTCAGGCTGTCCATCTGCTTTGCACTGAGAGGAAGTTTTTCTGCCTTTTCCAGATAACCTGTAGCTGTAGCAATCTCATTTTTATCAAGATATTCCTTACCCAGTTCCAGAAAAATCTGTCCTTTTCTCTTCTGCAGATTTTCCATATTATCATGATCTACCTTAAGGGTTTCACATGTAGTAATCAGTTGTAATGCATCTTCATATTTTTTCTCTATTATAAGAAGTTGAATATTTCCTAAAAAAGCAGGAACAAATTCCTTATCCAGGTCAAGTGCCATATCATAAGATAAATGTGCTGCATCGACATCGCCTTTTAAAGAGTACATTTTCCCGAGACTTACATAAACTCCGGGAGATCTGGAATCTATATGGGTTGCTTTTTCATAATTCTGAATGGCCTTATCTATATCACCTGTTATCCTGTAAGAATCTGCAAGCATTGTTATTACAGACAGATCAGGTTCTTTAATAGTTTCAAATAACTCTATTGCTCTCTGATAGTCCTTTTCATAAAATAAAGCCTTACCAAATCTGGAAATAGCCTCATCTGACAGGTTGGATCTCAATAATTTCTCATAATGTGAAACTGCTTCTTTCCACTCTGACAGAGCAAAATATATATCACCTGTTGCCAGTAAAACAGAATGGTTGGAAGGTTCCATGTTCAATAAGTCCTGAAATAAAGGCAGTGCTTCTGAAAATCTGCTTTCTCCTGCCAGAATATTGCCTTTTTTTAATAGATCATGAAAATTGCTGTTTTTTTCCGTTACATTCTCTATTTTAAGAGGTTCAGAGTTTTTTTCTCCCTCACTTCTTACAAGCTTCACGGAATAAATTTTCCCGTCTCTTGAACCAAAATAAATGCTGTCTTCCAGAAGTGAAGGTGAAGATCTCAGAGATCCTCCTGTAGCAAAATGCCAGATTTTCTCACCTGTCATGGCATTAACGGCATAAAAACAACCGTCATCAGAACCTGTATACAGGATATCCTGATATAATAAAGGAGTACACCTTATTCCTCCTTTTGTTTCAAATTTCCATAAAATGTTTCTTTTTGCCAGATCAATAGCATACAAATTTTTATCCAGAGAGCCGATATAAACAATATCTTCCCCGACACAGGCAGAAGAGCGGAAAGGTTTTTCAAATTCCATAGTCCATATATGGCGGCCATCTTCTGCATTCAACAAAATAATAATACCATTATTGAAGAGTCCTTCACAGGCTATATAAATAATATCTTCCGATACTACGGGAGAAGCATATATTCTGCCACCTGTTTCAAATTTCCATATTTCCTTACCTGTTTCAGTATCGAGAGATATTACAGTTCCTCCTTCTGTTCCTACATAAGCCACACCACCTGAGAGAAAAGGAGCATGAAAAACAGAAGCACCTATTTTATAGCTCCATATCTTCGAGCCGGATTCTGCATTAATACCAAATATAACTTCGTCATGATGATGACCTCTTTCATATAAAGAAGCACCTATAAGTAAAACACCCTTATCCGGGTCTACTGAAGGATTAAAAAATACTGTTTCTTCTCCTCTGAATTCCCACTCTTTTTTACCATTGAAAATATTCAGGGCATAAATCTTTCCGTCTCTTGACCCTATATAAATTTTATTATTATAAAAAGCAGGAGAAGTTGAAACCCAGCTGCCGGTTTTAAAAGTCCACTTAACTTTACCGTCTCCGGCTGATATGGCATAAACATTCTTATCATCAGAACCTACATAAACAGTATCATCTACCGCTATCGGGGAAGAGGAAACCTTATCTTCTGTCTGAACATACCAGTTAAGCAGGGTTTTGTCCAGTTCACATTCAGAAGTTTTAGCCGGAGTTTTAAATGAATGGGGCAATGGTTCTTCTTTAGGTTTTACATAAGAGACTTCTCTTCTGAAAGATTCTCCGGGTTTCACGTAAGACTGTGAAATATCTCGTCTGAGAGATTCTTCGGATTTAATCTGTGAAATATCTCTTCTGAAAGATTCTCCGGGTTTCACATAAGACTGTGAAATATCTCTTCTGAAAGATTCTTCAGGTTTCACATAAGACTGTGAAATATCTCTTCTGAAAGATTCTTCAGGTTTACTATAAGATTTTATATGAGAAACTTCCTGTTTTTCTATATCTAAATAAAGAGAGCTATCTGATTTTTCGCCTTTATTCTGTAATTCTTTTTTCATGGCTATGGCGGAAGGAAAACGTTTGTCCGGTTTTAATCTCAGAGATGTAGAAACAACCGTTTCCAGTTCCTGTGACATATCAGGTTTCACACTTCTGAGAGGTTTGAAAACAAAGGGAACAGATCTGGTTCCAGTCAGGATATAGTGCATAAGAGCACCAAGGGCATAAATATCACCTGCCACACCGGTTTTGCCTTCATATCTTTCAGGTGAAACAAATTCCACCCACTGAGGTAAGGAAAGAATATTCCTCCCCTGAGGCGGACGGGAAACAGGTATATCAGTAATTAATATATTATTACTGTTCTTTTTAATTATCACATTCGAAGGGGAGAGATTATAGGTAAACAACGGGGGATTATAATTATGGAAGAACTCCAGGACATCACATATCTTACAGCTCAAATCCACTGTAAATGATTGAGGCAGTTCCCTGTAAGGAGAAGAGAGAAAAGAATCTAACAATTCTCCTTCGACGAAATTGAAAACAACATAGTAGCCGGCATAAAAATGTCCTCTCTCTACGAAATAATCACTTATTACAGGAAGGGAAGGAAAAGAAATTTTAGATAAAATCTGCATTTCTCTGTTAAAACGCTCTATAGCTCTGGCCTGTAATTTCTGATCAGGTAAAACCGTAATTATTTCTTTTATAAATTTAAGAGATTCATCATGCCTGTCTTCAGCAATATAAAGATTTTCTCCGAGTTCAGAACTGAGGAGGTTAACTATAGAATATTTATTCAGAAGAGTTCCTCTGCCCAGGGTTCCATTTCCTTTCAATTCATCTGTAATCATATGCCCGCAATCATTACAAAATCTTGCAGATTGCCTATTTTCCGTTCCACATTTGGGGCATTTTAACAATATTATCTCTCCTCTCCTTGTATATTAAATCGTGACGCGTGACGCGTAACGCGTGACGCGAGGATGGATTTTCATTTCTCTTTATGTCTATTATAATCTCATATTATCTCTGTATATTAAATAGTGACGCGTGAC
>JBEHWO010000607.1:0-3555 GCA_040217695.1 Vulcanimicrobiota bacterium
GCCCCTTCTGTGCAGAGGAAATAGAAATTAATACGACAAAGTGTAAACATTGTGACAGTAATTTAGACGAAAATAAATCTACTAATACTGCATCTATACAAAAAGAAACAAAAGACGAGAAATTTGTTTCTGTCATTACAAAAAAGTGTCCTTTCTGTGCAGAAGAAATAAATGCAGATGATATGAAGTGTAAACATTGTGACAGTAACTTGGATAAGAACTCTGTAAATGAAACAAAAAAATGTCCATTTTGTGCTGAAGAGATAAAAGTAGATGATACAAAATGCAAACATTGTGACAGTAATTTAGACACAAAATTAGATGTCAAAACAGAAGAATCAAAAAAAAATTCAGCAAGTCAGACAACGCCATCAACAATGGGTAAAAGAAAACGGACCTCTACCGTTTTTGTTTGCACCTTTGTTGTTTTATTACTTTTCTTCCGGCTGTTTTTTGGTATTTTCGTAATTCAACCGATAGGAGCAATTCCGGATGGTGTGACAATAGTCTATTGGCGTAGTGGATTAAACCTTCCTTTTGTGGCATCTGCTGATGGTTTACTTGAAGCTTCAGGCGAAGGTGTATCTCTTTTGGGCAGAGGTATAATACTTGGAGGACTAGCTAAAACAATCAAACAAAGAGAAATTTTCAGGGTTGGATATTCAGAAACACTTTACCTGTATTCAACGGGCGGAAAGCAATATGAAAAATAGAAAACCTAGAATGTGAAAAACCTAATTCAGTTTAAGGAGGTCTTAATATATGCCTGATGATATCAAAAAGTGTCCCTTCTGTGCAGAAGACATAAAAGCAGAAGCAATAAAGTGTAAGCATTGTGGTAGTATGTTAGATAAAACAGTAGTGGTGACGTCACAAGAACCGTCTTCATCGACCCAACCACCCCATTCAAAATCGAATACAGCTTTAATAATAGCTGGTGCTATTTTTATCGTGTTTATTTTTATTATAGTTCCATCACTTTTGGAAATTCGCTCCAAAGAACAATTTAAAGCCTGTAAACAAAACATCAAAAATACTGGTACAGCTCTGTATATGTACGCTACTGATAACAAAGAAGAGTATCCTGAAAACCTAGAAATCCTAGTTAGTAATGATTATTTTAAAAGACTTCCTATTTGTCCTAAATCTAGAGAAGGTTATAATTATGTAAAAATAGGAAGTGATAACTATATATTAGAATGTAGAGCACATAATTTAGAATATAGCCCAGATAAAATATTAGACCCATTTTGGAAGTCTAAATAGGAGTAGCTTCTATTGATATTTTTCCTGTAAAACGTTTGTCCTATACAGGAATCCGTCAGAATAAGAGGGAAGGAGTATTTATTTATGAGTGATACTAAGAAATGTCCATTTTGCGCAGAGGAAATAAAAGCCGAAGCTATAAAATGCAAGTACTGTAAAAGTAACTTGTTATCAACACAAGAGAAAAAGATACCTGAAAAAACAGAGAAGGGAGTAACTATAAGTTCAAATTTTGTAATTGGTTTAAAAAGTGGTGCTATAGCAGGTATCTGTATTGCTATATTTGTTAATTTATATTTATTGGTAATAATATTATTACATAAAGTTGATAAAAAAGTGTTCTTTGTAGAAACATTCTCCACAGATTCTTTCCTCTTTAAAAAATTTGATTTGTTTATCATAGAAAACATACATTATAAACCAAATACCTCTCTAGATTTTTTAATAATTCCCTTATTTCTATTTATTTATTTACTTATTTGCTGGTTTTTAATAGGTGTTATTATAGGTACCATAGGAGGATCTACTGGTTTATTATGTTCTTATAAAAAAACTTCGGCTATTGGAATAATTATAGGGATAATTGCGTTTTTCATAATTGGGGGAAGCTGGTATATTTATCCAATTCTTGGATGTGCTACGGGATATCTGTCATCTTATATAGAAAGAAAATATTTTAGAAGGATGAATTTGTTAAGCTTTCCATCTTTCTGGAAATCATTAGTAATTAATAATAAAAAGCCAATTTTAATTGGTCTTGGAGTAATAGTTTTATTTGTAGCAGGGTTTTTCTTAGTAAATAATATCATTTTACCTTATACCTGGAATAGTAGAGGAGAAGCTTTATTAAAGGTAGAAAAAGCAGAAGAAGCACTTGAATGTTTTGACGCGGCATTAAAAAAACAACCAGACAATTCATTCATTTTATGTAATAAAGGAAAGGCTTTTAATTTATTAAGCAAATATGTTGAAGCCATTGATTGTTGTGATGAAGCTTTAACAATAAATCCAAAAAATAAATTTTTGGTAAAGAATTGTACCAGTGTTAAAAATTTAGCAAAATATAATATATTCTATAATAAAGGAATAGATTTATTTAATCAACATGAATATAAAGAAGCAATAGAATATTATAATCAAGCATTAGACATAGATCCAGTGAACGAAAAATGTCTTACTGCTAAACATCAAGCTTATACTGCACAACAAAACAGGGAAGAAGCCTCTATTTTATACAATAAAGGAATAGATTTATATAATCAAAATAAATATAAAAAAGCAATAGAATATTATGATAAAGCTTTAGAAATATATGATAAAAACCAGGATATATGGTACGATAAAGGGATTATACTTGCTCTTATGAGAGATTATTATGAAGCTATTGAATGTTATGATTCTGCAATATCTATTGATAATAAATTTGCATATGCCTGGTGTGGTAAAGGTAATGCCCTTGCAAGTTTAGGCAGATCAGATGAAGCTTTAGAATGTTATAAAAACGCTTTAAACGCTGATCCAGATAATAAATATGTACAAAAATGCTATAAAAATGCTTTAAACAATAGTGAATAAAACCCTTTGACAACCTTTATTGAAGGCAATGGGTCGCCCTCATCGAAAAATATGGCAGGGAGGAAGATAATGAACCAAAATGATACAAAGAAATGCCCTTTCTGTGCAGAAGATATAAAAGCAGAAGCAATAAAGTGCAGACATTGTGGCAGTATGCTTGATACTCATCAACAGGTAAATAAAAATTCTACTACTTCTTCAACGGCAGATAACCTTAAATCCAACAAAGAACTGATTTTTTCAAATCAATCTCCACTAATTATTTTAAAAGATAAAGTTAGATCAAAGAAAGGTTTAAATAAAAAGATAGTCGTTATTCTTGCATTAATCGTCATAATAATTCTTTGTTTTTCTCTAGTAAAGTTTATGTTCCCGTCTGTATATGAATTAAATACCAGGGGACAAGTTTTTATCAAATTAGGTAAATATAAAGAAGCAATTAAATATTTTGATAAAGCTATAGAGATTAATCCTAAAGATGTCGAGGCATGGAATAACAAAGGATATACTTTTATCAAATTAGGTAAATATGAAGAGGCTATTAAATGTTTTGATAAAGCTATAGAGATTAATCCTAAAGACGCTGAGGCATGGAATAACAAAGGACATGCTTTTAAAGAAATGTGCAAATATGAATCTATTAACTGTTTTGATAAAGCTATCAAATGGTGCAATAAAGCTATAGAGATTAATCCTAAAGACGGCGAGGCATGG
>JBEHWO010000608.1:0-3514 GCA_040217695.1 Vulcanimicrobiota bacterium
ATGTAGACGGGTTTTCTATATTCAAACAATCTTTTGGTTCAGCTACTATTTTCTCTCTTACTTCAGAAATCTGAGGGTGATTGATTATATTTGCAGATTTATTTATTGAGTCAACCATTTCTTTTACCTCCCGGGGAATATTAAATAGAACCACTTCATATAAAAATTACAACACCTTGTACGAGGATTGACTATATATATTATAGCCTCAAAAAAAAATATGTAAAGGAGATATTTTTTAAAAACATGTTAACTTTTAGAAAATTTTATTGTAACCATTCAGCTATCAGCAGTCAGCAGCCAGTTTTTTATTGCATTACATATTACACTTTTCCTGTGATGTTATCAATCGATCTTCTCGCATCTATATTGGCAGGATCTATACAAAGAGCTTCCTTATATAAAGATAGAGCTTTCTCTTTATTACCTTTTTTTTCTTCTATCAAACCGAGCAAATAATAAGCATCATCAAGGCCTTTATATTCCTGGAGGGCTGCTTTTGCATAATTTTCCCCTTCTTCAAGTCTGCCTTCATCACAGGCAATATATGCGAGAGAACAGAAAGATGCCAGAGAATATGGGGAAAGGGTGCTGGCCTTCTGGAAAGATTTTTTAGCCTCTTCAAATTCCTGTTTTTGTCTGAGATAATACCCCCTGTTATAGTAAATTTCTGCTCTTTCAGGGTCTTTTTTCATGGCTCTATCCAGTTCTCTCAAACATTTATCTATATCTCCGATACAATAATAAACCTGTGCAAGATAAAATCTTAAAGAGGGAAAAACAATAGGTCTTAATGTAATAGATTCTTTTAAATGTAAAAGGGCATTTTCCAGATCATTTTTATAATAATAGCATATTCCCAGGGCAAGATGTATCGCATTTTCTTTTTTATATTCTTTCAATTTACCTTTATAATAAATTATAATCTCATCAAGCCTGTTTAATCTGAAGGTACAGTATACCAGCATAATATGGGCTTCTACAAAGGTAATATCCATATGTGCTGCAATATGAAAAATCTCCCATGCATTTTCGATTTTATCTGTTTTCATATACATATGGCCCAGATTATAAAGGGATACCGTATATTGCGGGTCAAGAGTATTTGCTCTTTCGAATGCTTCTATAGCATCTTCAAACCTCCCCTGTCCGGCATAGGCAACACCAAGGTTATTATGTGCTATAGCAAAATCAGGTTTCAGACAGAGAGCCTTTTCATAATATACTATAGCTTCTGTAAATCTGTGTTCTCTGGCATAGGTCCAGGCCATATTATTATAAGCCCAGTAGTAACCGGGATCAATTTTTATGGCAATCTCAAAAGCTTCTATAGCTTCTTCAAACCTGTTCTGATTGGCATAGATATGACCCAGGCTGTTATAAGCTCTTGCATTATCAGGTCTTGCTTCTATATCTTTTTTATATTTTTTTTCCAGTTCATCTATCTTGCCCTGAACTGCACAGACCCAGCCAAGATTATAATGAGTCCATGTATCTTTAGGTACAAGCTTCATTCCATTTCGAAACATCAGTATGGCCTTTTCGAATTTTCCAAGTTTATAATAGGTCCAGGCAAGATTGTAATACCCCCAGGCATTTTTATTATCCCTTCGTACAGTTTTTTCCAGTTGAATTTCCGCATCTTCATAATTTTCCTGATTAAAGTACGCTATACCAAGGCTTAAACCTGCCATAGCAAAATTGGGATCTATAGCCAGCGCTTTTTTATAAAATTCAATTGCCTTATTAAAATCATGCAGTTCTGAATAAGCAAGTCCGAGATTATAATAAGCCTTTTTATCATCAGAGGAAATATTCAAGGCCTTATTGTATTCTTCTATGGCAGAAGAAATTTTTCCCCTGGTAGCATAAATATTTCCTATATTTATATAAGCTTCGGGAAGAGCTTTTCTCTTTATAACTTTTGTATATATTTCAAGAGCCCTGTCATATTCTTTTTTTTCAAAATGTACATGACCTGTTCCGAGGTGAGCATATATATTTTCTTTATCCATTTTCAATGAATTTTTATAAGAAACCAGTGCTTTATCAAAATAACCTAACTTCAAATACGTATTACCTAGACCGTTATGGACATTGGGATTGCGGGAATCATATTTTACAGCTTTTTTAAATTGTTCCAGAGCTTCATTGAATTTATTTTCTTCAAAATATATCATGGCAAGATTATAATGGGTTCTCCCGTCAGAAGGATTAACATTAAGAACCTTATGATAACTCTGAATTGCCAGTTTTCGTTCTCCTTTATACTGATAAATTTTTCCGAGACGATAATTTGATATATCATCCAGTTCACCGCGTTCCAGCATATTCTGGTATTTTTCAAGTTCTTTTTCCACATCATATTTAAGAGGATCATACTCTTCTATTTGTTTTGACTTTTGAGAAAAGAGGTTTTTAAATACATTTAAAAACATAAAAAATTAACCTTTCTTTTTGCTCGTTACGCGTAACGCGTCACGCGAGAAAACCGTTTATTACATGCTTATGCTCAGGTCAGTAAGTGATTTATTTATTTTACACTTTTTACTCACAGTCTTCAAGTGCTTAAATTATAATAAAATATTAGGAATTTGCAAAAAAATTAAGAAGGGAAAGATTTTTTTTTAGAGAATTTATAGAAGAATTTTTTGAAATTAATAAATTGCTCATTTTTAATAAAGGAGGAGATACTGTGCGTAAACCTATTATTGGCGGAAATTGGAAGATGTATAAAACTATCTCTGAAGGAGTTAATGTTGCGAAAGAACTGGTAACAAGCTTGCAAAATCTTACAGAATGTGATGTATTTATTTGTCCTCCTTTTACTATGTTAGAAAAAGTCGGAGAAATAATAAAAAATTCCACGATAAAATTAGCTGCTCAAAATATGCACTGGGAAGACGAAGGTGCTTTTACCGGTGAAATATCAGGGAAAATGCTTCTGGATACTGGTTGCACCTATGTTTTACTCGGACATTCCGAGAGAAGAAGAGGAGAACCTCAAGAAAGTGATGAAATTATAAATAAAAAACTCAAAAAAGCTCTTTCCATAGGATTACTTCCAGTCGTATGCATAGGAGAAACAAAAGAAGAAAGAAAAGCAGGATATACAGAAGAAATAATAAAACAACAAATGACGGGAAGCCTGAAAAAAATATCTGAAAAAGACATATTAAATGTAACTATAGCATATGAACCCGTATGGGCTATCGGAACAGGTGATACAGCAACACCTGAACAGGCTGAAAAAGTTCATATTTATGTAAGGAAGCTTCTTTCTGATTTATATAATACTGATATATCCGATAAGATTAGAATACAGTATGGCGGAAGTGTAAAACCTGACAACATGTCAGAACTTATTATGCAGAAAAATATTGACGGGGGACTGGTTGGAGGCGCCAGTCTTAAGGCTGAATCATTTGTTAAAATCGTAAATTCATGTAAATCTTACTTGGCCTGACAATAACATAACTTTGAATATTTAATTACAAAGTTGAAAGGATGAAGA
>JBEHWO010000609.1:0-3511 GCA_040217695.1 Vulcanimicrobiota bacterium
ATTAATCCTTTCGTATTGTAGCTTCATATGGCACTTTCCACCCGTCACGCGTCACCCGTTACGCGTCACGTATAAAATTATTGCAGCACAGCCTTTATCCTTCTGACACCGGCAGAACTGCTCTGTTCTTTCTTTATGATAAACTTACCCAGGAGACCTGTTCTTTCTACATGAGGGCCACCGCATACTTCTTTACTGTAATCCCCTATGGAGTAAACCTTCACACGTTCTCCGTATTTTTCTGCAAAGAATGCAAGGGCTCCTTCTCTGTCCGCTTCGTCTTTTGTCATTTCCCGGCATATTACGGGATGGTCTTTTGCTATTGCATCATTGACCAGGTCTTCCACCTGTTTTATCTGTTCGGGAGTCATTTTATCGGGATGGGCAAAATCAAATCTGAGTCTTTCTGTTGTTATATTACTCCCTTTCTGCTGAACATGTTTCCCGAGAACCCTCCTCAGAGCTTCATGCATAAGATGTGTGGCAGTATGAAGTTTTGTCGTCATGTCTTCATGGTCTGCAAGACCGCCTGCAAATTTTTTGTCAGCTCCTGCTCTTGAGAGTTCCTGATGTTTTTTAAACTGTTCATGAAAGCCTTCCATGTCGCAGGTAAATCCCCGTTCATCACAGAGTTCCTTTGTAAGTTCGGGGGGGAAGCCGTATGTGTCATAGAGTCTGAATACGGTTTTACCCTGAAGAACTTTATTGTCTCTGGCATGCTCTACAACTTTGAGAAATTCTTTTTCTCCCCTCTCAAGAGTTTTCCCGAATTTCTCTTCTTCTTCTTTCAGGCATGAAGTTATATGTTCTTTTGACCTGAGAAGTTCAGGATAAACATCTTTATAGAGGTCTATAACCAGCTCACCTAACTCTGCAGAAAATGCTCTGTTTATACCGAGTTTCATACCATGACGGATAATTCTTCTTATAAGACGCCTTAATACGTAGCTCTGATCAAGGTTCCCGGGAGCAATACCTTCAGAAAGAATGAATACCGATGCTCTTATATGTTCTGTTATGACTCTTTCGGAATATATGTTCTCTTCTTTTGATATGGATTTTACCATGTCTATGATTGGTTTGAAGAGTTCTGTTTCAAAGATGTTTTCTTTACCCTGAAGTATGGCTGCATTTCTTTCAAGTCCGAAGCCTGTATCAACATTTTTCTGTTTCAGCGGTATATATAAACCTTCAGGAGTTTTATTATACTGCATGAAAACATCGTTCCATATTTCCCAGTATTTTCCGCAGTTACATGACGGATCACATGAAGGACTGCATTTTTCTTTGCCGCTATCATAGAACATTTCCGTATCAGGGCCACATGGACCGGACGGCCCTGCAGGCCCCCACCAGTTCTGTTTTTTACCGAAAAAATAAATTCTGTCTTCCGGTATGCCGACTGATTTCCATATGGAGAAAGCCTCTTCATCTTTCGGAGCATCACTGTCTCCTCCAAATACTGTAACAGATAATCTTTCAGAAGGAAAGCCGAGTACTCCTGTTAAAAAATCATAACTCATTTTTATGGCTTCTTCTTTGAAATAATCACCCAGTGACCAGTTGCCGAGCATTTCGAAAAATGTGAGATGTATTGTGTCTCCTACTTCATCTATATCATCTGTCCTGAGGCATTTCTGGCAGTCTACAAGCCTTTTGCCTGCCGGATGTGTCTCGCCTTTTAAAAAAGGCACAAGAGGGTGCATACCTGCAGTAGTAAACAGCACTGTAGGATCATTTTCCGGAATAAGAGGTGCTCCGGGAATTTCGGCATGATTTCTTTCTTTGAAAAAATCTATATATTTTCTTCTTAATTCTTTTGCTAACATGTTAAATGCAACTCCTTTGATAAATGTTTCAGAGAACCGGATAAGATTTTATTTACTGAGGTGAGCATAAATAATACATATTTGCTCTCGTGACGCGTAACGCGTGACGCGTGACGGGAGGAAGACTGTTATTACATGCTTATGCTCAGGTCAGTAAAGCTTAATTTACGCCATGAAAAATGAAAATCCCTGTAAGCTTAAATTAAAGGGGGTAAAATCTGACCTATTATACATGTTATAAGCCTATAATGCAATAGTTTATATGAGAATCGTGAAGGGTGAAGAGTGAGGAGAGGAATACGTTCTCATCCTTCGTTATGACTGCTACGGTCATGGCCGTTAGCACCGGAACAGGTAAAAGAGTGTCCGAAAAAATATGTATCATGTGCGGATATGACGTTTTATCTCCTGTCACGGGTTATGCGTTACACATCACGATTCGAATATAAACCATATTTATCCAGGGGTATAACATTTTTTAAAGTCTGAAGTTTTTTGCAATATTTTTCATCTGCCGTAACAAAAATTCCTCTGTTAATTATAGCAACAGCATGATAGACTCCGTCATAAAATGTAACTCCATAGTTCTTCATTAAATTAAATGTTTCTTTACATATATCATTACTTACAGTCACTTCAGAAAACCTGTAGTCTATTAAAATTTTCATAATATCTTCTGCTATGTCAGGACTCTTCAGACCAACGATATTACCAACTTCAAAGACCCATAGTCCGGGAAGGAGGATTTCTATATCGCCGTTAAGCCACTGTTCAAGTAATAATAATGCTTTATCTCTATTGATTTCTTCAGGAGAATTAAATACCCATTTTAATATGACAGAAGCATCCGGAATTATGATGTTTTTCAATTTAATTTCCTCGCCTGTATTCATTCAGTGTTGTGACTATTTCCTCTGTAGTAAGACTGGGAGTTTTTTCTCTTACAGAAAGTAGTTGTTCCGTAAGTTTTTTTCTTTTTAGCAGCAGAAGTTCTTTTTTTATGGCTTCATTGATGAAATCACTTCTTTTTCCTGAAGGAACAAGTGTTTCAAAGTCTTTGTATATATCTTCTCTTATCATAAAATTGAATTTTTTTATTGATTGCATGCTGTTACACCTTTTTTATACATATAATTTATACATATATATTATATATTATTTATAGGTGTAAATCAATTGTGTACAGTGAAAAAATAATAAGATCTATAAATTACCCTGCTTCAGATCTTCCCAACAAGTCCTTTGAATTTCTCATAATTCACCGTTACACCATCATCAAGGTCAATTTCTACCTGCATGTCTGCCATATGTCTCACCGGTTCGTCATATTTCCTGAGTTCATCTTTATGTGCTGCTATTTCAGTGATCTTTTTCTCTGTCTGTTTCTTCTCCCTTGCATCTTTCATCTGAGCCAGATTTTCTCTGGCATGTTTTTCTGCTACCTCCAGTCTTCCCTGCAGTTCATGGAGATAATCTATCCTCATTTTTGCTATGGTGAACCTGTCGTATCTGTGGAGATATATAAGAGCATTGAAGGCTTTGTTTTTCCCCGATGTAAAGAGCCAGTAGATTGGCCTTTTCTGGTATATTCTTACATGGTCTTTATAGAAATCATTCAGGAAATATTTTCTTATTCTCTCTCTTGAAGTTTCATTATCTGTTTTCCCCAGGACAGATGCTAT
>JBEHWO010000610.1:0-3507 GCA_040217695.1 Vulcanimicrobiota bacterium
ATAGACATTATAGCTCATAAGGATGAACTGGGATTTGAGCCTCCTGTAATTAAAGTTCAGGTTAAAAGCACTGATGGAAGTGTAGGAGATCCTGTTGTGTCATCTCTTTACGGAAAAGTAGATAATGGAGAATATGGTCTGCTTGTTACTCTCGGTACATTTACCTCTCAGGCAAAGAACTTTGCAAAGAACAAGAGTAATCTAAGACTTATTGATGGAAGTGAACTTGTAGAACTGATATTAAATCATTATGAACAGCTTGATTCCAGATACAAAGGGCTTATCCCCTTGAAGAGAGTCTATATACCGGAACTTATAGAAGACTCAGAATAGTAGATGTATCTGTTATAAATGACATTAATGCTTTGGCAATCTGGTTGTAGAAGGTGGTTCAAGTTATGGCGTCTAGAAAAATAACAAGTTTAGTTAAAAAGGGAATGAAATTATATGGAGAGGAAAAATATGAGAAAGCAATAGAGTGTTATGAGGAAGTAATAAAACTCGACTCTAAATATTTTGATATATGGAGTAGTATGGGGCATTGTTTTTTAGGATTGGGGGAATTTAATAAAGCTATAGAATGTTATGAGACAGCAATAAAACTTGAGCCTCAGTATCCTTATGCATGGACAGGCAGTGGGCTTTGCCTGTATTGTCTTCAAAAATATGAGGAATCCTTAAAATATTTTGATAAAGCAATAGAGCTTTATATTTTATTTCAGTCAACACGGAATCAAACTTATGGAGATCCATTTTCTGAGTCATGTATTTCTGATTATGTTACTGCATTACGTACTAAAGGAGATTGTCTGAAGTGCCTTGAAAAATATGATGATGCTATAAAATGTTTTGACAAAGCACTTAAACTCAATTCTACAGATATTACTTTATTATGGAATAAGGGAGATTGTTTCCACTATTTGGAAAAATATGAGGAAGCAATAAAATATTATGATAAAATATTGAATTTAGATTCTAAATATACTGCTGCCTGGTGTAGTAAGGGATATTCTCTTTACTGGTTAGAAGACTATTCAGAAGCAATAAAATGTTTTGATAAAGTAATTGAATTAGAACCTGAAAATAGTGAGGGATGGAAGAGTAAAGGTGATTGTCTTGAATCATTAGAGAAATATGAAGAAGCAATAAAATGTTTTGATAGAGCTCTGGAACAGGCCTCTGAATATATTGAAGTCTGGAATAGTAAAGGAAATATCTTGAGTTATTTGGGAAAGTATGATGAAGCAATAAGGTGTTATGATAAAACATTACAATTAGACCCTGAAGATATTATTGCCTGGTGCAGTAAAGGAAATATTTCAGGTCGGATGGAACATTACGAGGAAGCAATAAAATTCTACGATAAAGCACTTGAAATAGATCCTGAAAATACAGAGACTTTGTGTAACAAGGGAAATTGTCTGGTATTTTTGGAAAAGCATGACGAAGCAATAAAACATTATGATAAAGCACTTGAAATAGATCTTGAAAATATTTATGCCTGGGATAATAAGGGTACTGCTCTGTATTATATGGAAAAATATAACGATTCCATAGATTGTTACGATAAAGCACTAAAATTGGACCCTAAATATATTTATTCCCTGTGTGGTAAGGGAATAGCTTTGTTTGAAATGAAAAATTACAATGAATCAATAAAATATTGTGATAAGGTACTGGAATTGGATAATAAAGATATTGATGCCTGGTTTTACAAAGGTGAATGCCTATTTTATCTGGAGAAATATACAGAAACTATAACATGTTATGATGAAGTTCTGGAATTAGATCCTGAATATACCGTTGCCTGGTTTGGCAAGGGTGAGTGTATGTACTGTAAGGAAAGATATAAAGAAGCAATAGAATGTTACGATAAAGCCTTGGAAATAGATGATGAATATATTGACGCCTGGTCCAGTAAAGGAGATAGTTTATACCAGATTGAAAAATACGATGAGGCAATAAAATGTTATGATATAGTAATAAAACAGGACTCTGAATATGAAAATGTATGGGCTAATAAGGGTAATTGCCTTTTGAAAATGAATAGGTATGAAGAAGCATTAAGATGTTATAACAAATCGCTGGAATTAGATTCTGACTATGGACTTGTATGGTTCAATGGTGGGAACTGTTTGTATGAGCTAAAAATGTATGAAGAAGCTATAAAAGCTTATAAGGAAGCTCTGAAGGTTGATCCTGAACTTGAAGGTGTCAATGAAGCCATAAAGTGTGCTTCAGAAATGTTGGAAAAGAAAATTATTGAAGAACAAAAACATACTATCAAAAAAGATAACATTCCAATAAAGAAGCCAATATCACATTTTATTAAATGTTCCTATTGTGGAGAGCCTAATAATAAGATAAATATAAGTCTAGATTGTAAGTGTAAAGCCTGCGGTGCACGACTGGATATTGATGAAGAAGATGAAATCTGGGAACAACTAAAACAGAGAAAAGAAGAAGAATTAAAAAAAGAACAGGCTAATTTATTAGAAGAAAAGGAACGCAGGAAAAAGGACGAGCAAGAAAAGAAGAATTTGGAGGAGAAACTGAAAGCTGCAGAAGCGAAATTAGCAATCGCAGAGGAAGAAGTGAAGATTGCAGATAAACATAGAGCAAAGGCTGAAGAGGAAACAAGAAAAGCAAAGACAGAAAGAGAAATAGAAATAGCAAGAAAGGCAAAGGCAGAAGCGGATAGAGCAAAAGCTGAGGCGGAAGCTGAAAAAGTAAAAGCGGAAATATCAGAAGAAAGAGCAAGGAAGGCAAGAGAAGATGCAGAGAGGGCAAGGATTGAGGCTGAAGCAGAAAAAGCAAAAGTAAAGCATGAAGCTGTTACAGTAAACAAAGGATTAGAAAGAGCAAAGAAAAGCTTGTGGCAGAAATTATTTTCAAGATAATGTACATACAAAATCATACAGGGTGGGGCTTATTCAAAATAATACATGCCAGTAAGGAAATCCTATCCCCTATAGTCGGTAACAGTAAAAATAGGCTCTTATTGGCAGTTATGATGATGGTAGTGGCAGAAAGATCTTCTATTGTCCTGTTTGATAGAATGGCAGATGTATGAATTTGATAAATTGAGGTGATGAAATTGACAGGAAAAACTATAAAGTGCAGTAATTGCCATGCCTCGCTGGAGATACCAGATGGAATTAATAAAGTTTTTTGTCTTTACTGTGGCACACAGAATTTACTTACAGATGTTCTGGAGATACCGGGGCTTACACTACTCTGTTTAAAATGTAATACCAAGAATAAAGAGGAAAATATATACTGTGATAAGTGCGGATTAATGTTACAGTACTATTGCAAATTCTGTTCTGAATTGCATTCCTTCAGTAAAAAAATCTGTCCCAAAAAAGGACTGAATTTTAATGTAAATACTACCGAAGATAAAGATGGATTAACAGCTTTCGATAAGGCAATAGAACTCGGTAATACAGATACAATTGAATTGTTAATATCTCTAGGAGCAGATATTAACATTAAAAATAAACGTGG
>JBEHWO010000611.1:0-3474 GCA_040217695.1 Vulcanimicrobiota bacterium
TCGCGGTTATGTACAGTAAATGATAATGTAAAGTAAGGTTATAAATCCCTTTTATATTGGGAAGCTTTTGTGGATTTACTTTACATTATCATACTCCTATATTTGAAGTAGACATTTTAGTCGAATTTATTTATAGGAGGAAGCTAATGAGAAAAAATCAATCTATCAAAACTTTTGATGTAATGGCAACTGATTTGTTGTCTTATCTAACTCTGAAAGGGTATGCAAAAGGAACAATAAGCAGATACCATAATTGTATCAAAGGAATTAAAACTTATCTGGAACAGCAAGGAATAACCATCTTTAATGCAAAAATCTGTTCCCACTTTGTAGAACACTTAATTGGTAATAGATCTTATCAGTATTTAACCAGATTTGAAAAGGATAAAATCCGTTGTGCCAATGCAGTTTTGGAATACGGGCTTACAGGAAGTATATCTTTTCGTACACTCCGCAAAAATACGAGTTTATACGGAAAGATAGGTTTAACTATATCAGAGTATTTTTCATACAAAAAATCAAAAAATATCTCAATTAGGACTTTAGAGAACAATCAACTCTATCTGCAACGTTTCCAGGATTTCCTTGAAAACCATGGGATTACAGATGTTAAAAATATATCAAAATCTGATATCCTGTCTTTTATCAAAAGTCTCAGTTTTTATTCCAAAGGAACCATTCATTGTACATTGTGTGCTCTGCGTGGTTTTCTCAGATATATGCAAGACAACAGAATACTGGAGTCAGACTGGTCTTATTTGGTACCACAGGATAATTATAGAAAAGAAGCAAAGTTGCCTACTACATATGAAAAATATGAAATAGAAAAAATTATAAAAGCAGTAGATAGAGGAAATCCAAAAGGGAAACGTGATTATGCTATAATTCTTTTAGCTGCCCGGTTGGGTCTCAGGTCTTCTGATATTTGCCGGATGAAATTTGAGAACCTTGTCTGGGAACAAAATTTGATTGTCTTTACCCAGCAAAAGACTTCTAAACGTATTGAACTGCCTCTTCTCCCGGAGGTGGGCAATTCTATTATTGACTACCTGAAGTATGCACGTCCAAATTCTGAGTCGCCATATATATTTCTTCATGTGAACCCCTGTTATGAACGACTTCAGGAACCAACAATTCATAGCATCGTATGGCAGTATATGAGACAGTCTGGCATTCGTAACATTAATCAGAAGAAGCATGGTCCACATGCACTTCGACACAGTTTGGCTGGCTTTCTATTAGAAAAAAAGACACCATTACCTGTGATTTCAGAAGTTCTTGGACATACCAATACAGAAAGTACAAAAACATATCTCAGGATAGATATGGAAGGTTTACGTCAGTGTGCTCTAAAAGTGCCTGCTCTTTATACGCCATTTTATGAAAGAGGGAGGAAGTGCTGGAATGGTTGAGTATTACAGCTCTCACGGTCCGTTTTTTACTGAATATATTGAATTTAAACGAAGCCTTGGATATCGCTATAAATGCGAATATGTTTTTGCAGTTTTTGACCGTTTTCTTCTGGAAAACAATGTTACCGATATTGGGTTAACCAGGAAAGTTTTTGAACAGTGGGGACAAAAACGCCCTAACGAATCAGATATTAACAGATATAAACGAGTAAATGACATCCGTAACTTTTCTATCTACCTTAATGGAATAGGCTATCCATCTTATGTACCACGTCAAATCTATCAGAAAAAGACTACTTTTACACCTTATATCTTTACAAAAGAAGAAATAGACCGATTTTTTCAGGCCTGTGATTCATTACGTTTTACAAAGCACTCAATGACTACACATATTTACCCGGCAGTATTCCGATTGATTTACGGATGTGGACTCAGAGCAAATGAAGCATTGTCAATCAAATGTGGCGATATAAATCTGGAGAATAAATATGTTATCATACGTAATACCAAAAATGGTGAGGAGCGGATGCTCCCTATTTCCGATTCTCTGACAGAAACCCTCTGGCTTTATAAAAACTTCTATCGCAATGCTGCGAAAGAGAAAGACTTTTTCTTCGTAAATCTCAATGGTGACAGATGTTCATCAGATTCTATGTATGCATGGTTCAGAAGAATTCTTCGTATAGCGGGTATCTCTCATGGTGGCAGGGGATACGGCCCACGTGTTCATGACATGAGGCATTCGTTCAGTGTTCACTCACTTGCTACAATGTCGGATAGAGGACTCGACCTTTATTACTGTCTTCCACTTCTTTCAAAATATCTGGGTCATAAATCACTGGAGGCAACTGATAAATATGTAAGGCTTACTGAAGATATGTATCCAGGTATAATGAATGAAATGAACCAGGTCTGTGCGTATGTATTTCCGGAGGTTGCCAGGCTATGAAACCGACTGACTTTTCATACTATCTGACAAATTATCTGACAAAATACCTTCCAGGTGAACTGGGGGCCAGTCCTAATACAGTTGCATCTTATAGAGATACATATATGCTATTTCTAATTTATTTACGAGATGTCCATAAAATACCGGTAGAAAAGCTATGTCTAAAAGATATCACCAAAAATCGTGTCGAGGCTTTTCTTGATTGGATTGAAGTGAAAAGAAACTGCTCTATTCAGAGTAGAAATGTGCGGCTGGCAGCGATACATTCCTATTTTAAATATCTGCAGTATGAAAATCCTGATAATCTGATTGAATGGCAGCGTATTCTCTCTATTCCTGTCAAGAAAGGTGAAAAAGGTACATTAAATTATATGACCTTAGACGGTATAAAACTTCTTTTGGAAATGCCTGACCTTAATACGGTAAATGGACGGAGAGATCTTGCTTTACTTTCTTTAATGTATGATACCGCCGCCAGGGTTCAGGAAGTCATAGACCTGACACCGGGTATGATACGTCTGGAAAAACCTTACATAATTAAAATAATAGGTAAAGGACAGAAATCACGGATTGTACCACTAATGGAAGCACAGTTACAGATATTGCGTCAATATATGGAGGAAAGGAACCTTTTAGAAACTCATGCCAATCATTATCCATTGTTTTTTAACAAATGCCATGAAAAGCTCACACGAGCTGGTGTAGGATATATCCTTGATAAATATATCCAAATGGCCCGCAAAAATAACCCTTCCTTGATCCCAGAGAAATTTACATGCCATTGTTTACGGCACAGTAAAAGTATGCATATGCTTCAAGCTGGAGTAAATTTGGTTTATATACGTGATATTCTGGGCCATTGCTCTATACAGACTACAGAGATATATGCAAGAGCTGATTCTAAACAGAAACGGGAAGCTATTGAAAAAGCTTATACCGAAGTGGTACCGAAAGAACAGCCACAATGGCAGAACAACCGAAATCTTTTAGATTGGCTAAAAAATTTTCATAAGTAATATATTGTTATGATAATGTAAAGTAAATTAACAAAGAATGTTGAAAATAAAAGGAGTTAACAGGCTTACTTTACATTATCATTTACTGTACATAACC
>JBEHWO010000612.1:0-3471 GCA_040217695.1 Vulcanimicrobiota bacterium
AACGTCGTAACAGTAACATAGACATCTCTGTTTGTATTATCCCTCAGGGTTCTCCTGGTTTTTATAATGGATGCGGGGAAATTGCAGAATGTGCCGTTAATTTTTTCAGGTGTAGAATAACCGAGTGCTTCAAACTGGGTCAACAGATCCATGGAAAGAGTATCTATATTTTCTTTTTCAGCCGCTTTAAAATACGATATATTGATTCCGTTTACCCATGACGTACCGGCAGAAGGTGAAACAGAAAGAGATGAGAATCTGTCAGATTTTTTCTGTTCCATAGTCCACTGTGAAGGATATTGAATAAAAAACAGATCAGAAGGCTCATTTAATGTGCTCCATCCCTGCTTTTTCTCCGGTATAATAACATGGAAATTGTCTATTATATCCATAAATATGCTCTTATAATCGGAAAAATCTGCAGATTGAACTGTCAGATAAAGTGCATAAAGGCTGTTGCCTTTAAGTTCTACATATAGAATGCCTTCCGTATTAATATTGTTTTTATCACCTTTAAAATGGTACATTCTGCCTTTTTTATTCGTTACAGTCGAAATTTTCGGAAGCTCTGAAAAATTCTTCATATCCTTTTTATAATCCTGGAGTACCTTTTTTGCCGCAACATCTATATTAACATCAACTCCGCCCGGTTCGTTCATAACCATATGATCTATTATCAGAAGAGGAGTTCCTGCTTTACCGGCAGAGTCATTGAACGTAAAAGTATCTTTCCCGGGATTTTTAATATTATCCGTTTTCCAATCTGAAGGGTATTTCATCATAAAATATGCTTCCGGCGAGATAAAGGTTTTCATGTCTGCCACTTTCCCTGAAGAGGTCTGTAAAAGCCGAAAGGTATCTATCATATCCGTAAAAGTCGGAAGATAGACAGAAAAATCGTCTACAGGTCTTGCGGCAGTTACAATAACCATATACTCTTTACCTATGGCCACTATAAGTACAGTATCCAGTTTTACGCCCTTCAGATCGCCCTGTATATGAAATTTTCGCGCAGCCATATCATTCAATGTAAAATCCTGTCCTCTTTCAACCTCCTGCCCGTCGGTAAGACTTCTTTTATAAAGTTCAGCCAGTCCCATTGCAGTAAGATTGAGGTTCATATTATCTCTTTTCTTGCTGTCCAGCTTCAGAATATTCACCATAAATCCATGGGTGGCAGGGTGTTCTCCGGGGGGAGAAAAACCAAAAGAAAGGGCATCGGCTTTACTCATATTATTTACTTCCCAGTCCAGAGGATATTTTATGGAAAATTTCTCTTCCGTAAAGAGTTTAAATGTTTCATCTTCGGCGGGAACAGGTGTTTTTATTTCAAATGCTATAGGTACAGGTGTTATGAATTTATCTATCATGGCAAGGTATGTATCTTTATAGAGATGAAATTTTGTTTCTGCGGAGAAAGCGGTTATAATAAATACGGTATCTCTGTTTACAGAGACAACTATAAATAATTCTCTGGAATTCTTTTTATCTCCCTTATTTGTTTTGAAGTGATAAAATATAGCTTCTGCCCCTGACAGTTCCATTTTTCGGGGAGGTTCCACTTCAACGGAATAAGGATATGACTCCATAAAAGATTTTTTAAATCTTACCGAGAGATCATCAAGGGTTATATAAGCATCTCCGTAAAGATTGCCATAAATTACGGCAATTCCGGTATCTTTGCCTTCTTCCCCTGAAGGATAAAACCCTGTAAGGCCGTCTGTAGCCTCCTGACAGTTCCAGGAAGAAGGATAGGTTATACCGAATATGCCATGCCGTTCTTTATACTCTTTTAAAGGCTCATCTTTAGCAGAGAGTATATTCGAGAAATATATAGATATAATAAACAGACAGATTAAAAATTTTTTCATAAATAATTTTATGGATATATACGGTATTTATATGAACTTTTCATACTTATCTTCTCCTCTATATATTATACCAGAAAAGAGCTTGTATTTATAGCTTTGAACATAATACAGGATACACGACGCAACTCCGCATTCATATCCCTCTAAGCCTTTAGCTATAGAGGGAGTATTCTGCGGTCTTTATGATAAATTCATCCACTATTTCCCACAGCTGTTCTTTATACAACCATTTACATTTAAATCTTGAATAATCCGGCAATTAAATTCCCTCTCTTCGAATATTTTCAATAAGGCTGTTTAATTCGTCTTCTGTTGGTTTTTCACTTCTTAAAGTTCTAAAAAATAAAGGTAAAGACTTAACAATTTCTTCATCGGATAAAATATCAGGAGGAATAATACCGGCGTCTATATGGGCTTTGTCTGCTATTTCTTTCCATGCTATGGAATTTATATCTATATTTAAAACATCAGCAATAGTCTTTAATGTTTCCTCATCCTGAGGGGGACTGCATTTTCCTCTTTCAATTTTACTCCAATTACTGGCATCATAAGAAATTTTCCTGCAAAATTCTCTTAAACTTAAACCTGTTCTCAATCTTTCTTTTTTTATAATTTCACCAAACAAATTAATCACATCCTCTCTGTGGTAAGTATATACCACAGAGATATTTTCTGTCAATAAATTTGAATCAATATAATACTATAGGCACAGTTACTGTGGTGAGCATAAATAATACATATTTGCTTTCGTGACGCGTAACGCGTGACGGGAGGAAGACTTTTATTACATGCTTATGCTCGGGTCAGTAATATTTTAATTATTTGTTATACTTTATTTTTCATACGGATTTTCCTGGCTTCTTAACAGGAAGAGGTAGGGCAAACTTTGCAACACCTCTTTATGTTATTTATCTATATGATTTAAACGTAGTCATAAACGGGGGCTGTTCTTTTAGGATAAATTGATGAGTGCAACATTTGTTCTATACGACGTACAGTTTCAGGTTTTAAAAGTACATCACCACATAATGAACAAACTTCTGCAGGAACATTATCAAAAATTCTCACTTCACCCCGGACAGTTACAGTATGTACAACGTTCCGTTCTTCATATTCTCCCTGGCAGTCTTTCATACTACATTTCATATCTTTGGCCTCCTTTGAGTTTCTGTAATCCATTTTGGCAGTTTAGGTTCATAAACTGTAATAATGATTAATACAGGTTGCTCTGTTGTACATACAATATGTATAGGACGTTGACTTAATGTATGACCATATAACAAACAACACGCTCCACGTGGATGCTCTGGATAGTATTCTAAAATTTGCCCGTTCTTAACAGCTTCTATTAAATCATCAAGGATATAATTATCTTCTATCGTTTCTACCTGTGCATGTTGAGTAATACGAATATGTTCCAGTTCTACATGTGCCTGCATCTGTTCAAGTATTTCACATAAATTTTTACTATCAATTGGTTCCATAATATAATTATACTATATTTATATGCATTATACTATATGTATCTTGCATAAGTATTTTCCTATGACAAAGTAATAAGAATCAACAGAATCCTGCCCATCCCGGTAATCCCTCCGGA
>JBEHWO010000613.1:0-3458 GCA_040217695.1 Vulcanimicrobiota bacterium
CCTCTTTCTCCTGACTTTGTTCTTCCAGGCATGTCATATTAACTCTTAATGATATTATATACAGGTTTTACGACGAATTTCTTTTCTCCAGGGACTGGCCCCTGAAATTCTTCAGTATGATAATGTAACTTTCTATGCAAATATGTATTATTTATGCTCACCTCAGTAAATATACAAATGATACAGATTTTTTTCGGGTAATCTTTTTCCGGGAGCAGTAATAAATATCTTTTTTATAAAAATCATATTATTCAAAGAAGGATAAAGCAGATAATTTCAGAATTTATGACTTCAGTCAGTTACACGAAGGGAGAAAAATCAATCTTCGCGTCACGCGTCACGCGTCACGCGTCACTTACAATAAATGGCATATAAAGATTTAAGAGAATTTATTTCAAAACTTGAAAAAAACAAAGAACTTGTAAGGATTAAAACAGAGGTTTCCCCTGTTCTTGAAATCACTGAGATTGCAGACCGAATCTCTAAAAATCACGGTAATGCCCTTTTATTTGAAAATTTAAAAGGCTACAATTTTCCCATTCTCATAAATGCTTTCGGTTCTTATAAACGTATGGCTATGGCACTGGAAGTTAACCATACAGATGAAATCGCCGGAAGAATAAAAGAAATGATGAAACCTCATATACCGGAGGGCTTTTTCGGGAAACTGCAGATGCTTCCGAAATTAAAAGAAATTTCAGACTCTGTGCCTAAAATTGTCTCTCACGGTCCCTGCCAGGACGTTGTTCTGAAAGACGGTCCCATGCTTGACTCAATACCGGTTCTGACATGCTGGCCTCATGACGGAGGCCCTTTTATCACCCTCCCCATGGTATTTACAAAAGACAGTGAAACAGGACAGAGAAACTGCGGTATGTACAGGATGCAGGTCTATGACAGGGTTACCTGCGGCATGCACTGGCATATACATAAAGACGGAAGAAGACATTATCTGAAACATGAAAAAACCGGAAAACCAATGGAAGTAGCTGTGGCCATAGGAGGAGATCCTGCTGTTATCTATGCTGCCACTGCGCCTCTGCCCCCTGATATAGATGAAATGATGTTTGCAGGATTTTTACGAAAAAAACCTGTAGAACTTGTAAAATGCAAAACAGTAGACATAGAAGTTCCCGCCCATAGCGAATTTATACTGGAAGGTGAAATAATTCCGGGAGAATTTCATGTAGAAGGCCCTTTCGGCGACCATACAGGTTTTTATTCCCCTGCAGATAACTATCCCGTAATGCACATAAAATGTATCACTCACAGGAAAGATGCCATATATCCTGCAACTATCGTAGGGAAACCTCCCATGGAAGATTGCTATATGGCAAAGGCTACGGAAAGAATCTTTCTTCCCATGCTTCAGATGATTCTGCCGGAAATTGTAGATATGAACCTTCCCATGGAAGGGGTTTTTCATAACTGTGCCATTATTTCCATAAAAAAAACCTATCCCGCACAGGGTAAAAAAGTCATAAATGCCCTCTGGGGCATGGGACAGATGATGAATACGAAATTTATCATAACAGTCGAAGATGATACAGATGTACAGAATATAAATGAAGTTGCATGGAGAGCCTTTAATAATGTAGATCCGAAAAGGGATTTTGTATTTTCGGAAGGCCCTCTCGATGTTCTCGATCACTCTGCTTCATGGCCTCTCTTCGGTAACAAACTCGGTATAGATGCAACAAGAAAAGGGCCGGAAGAAGGCATGCAGAGGCCATGGCCTGAAGAAATTAAAATGAATAAAGAAATTAAAGAACTGGTAGACAGAAAATGGAAAGAATATTTTGTGACAAATGATTAAAAAATTTATCGATCTCGTAAGATTCGAACAGACCATATTCGCTCTTCCCTTTGCTTATTTAGGATTAATTGTGGCAGCAGAAAAAATACCTTCTTTCTCCGTATGGCTGTGGGTTACTCTCGCCATGTTCGGAGCAAGAACGGCAGGTATGTCTCTGAACCGCATCATAGACAGGGAAATAGACACTAAAAATCCGAGAACAAGAGATAGACTGGTGCCTTCAGGAAAAATAGCAGGAAGAACTGTGTGGCTTATTACATTTATATCACTCGGTCTTCTGGTTTTCTCTTCATGGATGTTAAATCCTCTCTGTTTTAAATTAAGCCCTCTTGCCGTGGCACTCCTATGGTTTTATTCATACTGCAAACGTTTTACATGGGCCACCCATTTAATTCTGGGACTGGTAGAATCTGCTGCTCCCATAGGAGGATGGCTTGCAGTTACAAGCACATGGAGTCCCCCCCCTTTTTTCCTGGGTGCAGCCATTATATTCTGGATGACAGGTCTTGATATAATCTATGCCTGCCAGGATTATGAATTTGACAGAAAAGAACATCTTTATTCAATACCGGCAGTATTCGGCCTCGACAATGCTCTTTATATATCCTCTTTTTCTCACATGGTCACAGTTTTCTTCCTGTTCATGTTCGGTATCATAGCAGAACTCGGGCCTATTTACTATATCGGTCTTGCAGTCACTTCTTTACTATTTATCTATGAACACAGCCTTGTAAATCCGAAGGATTTAACACATGTAGACAGGGCATTTTTTACTGTAAACGGCTGGATTTCCATTGTTATATTAATTTTCACAACAGGAGATGTTCTGCTATGATAATAGTAGGTATTACAGGTGCGAGCGGCGTAATCTACGGCAAAAGAATATGTGAAGAACTTGCCAGGCATGGCCATGAAGTAGCTCTGATAGTTACGGAACATGCAAAAGGAGTCATATGCCAGGAGCTAAAAATAAAATCCTATCAAAAAAACAAACTATTTTCCGGGGAAATATGTAAAAAAATAAAAGAATTTTCCATCTCCCGTATGAGTGCTTCCGTAGCAAGCGGTTCTTTTAAAACATCCGGTATGATAATTGCGCCATGTTCGATAAATTCTCTAGGCGCCATGGCAGCCGGCATATGTAACAATCTTCTTCTACGCTCTGCCCAGGTAACACTTAAAGAAAAAAGACCCCTTGTTATTGTTCCCAGAGAATCACCTCTCGGACTGATTCAAATAAGAAATCTTCTTACTCTATCAGAAGCAGGAGCCGTTATAGTTCCTCCTTCCCCTGCCTTTTACAATGACCCGCAGACCGTTGATGATATTATCAATTTTACCGTTTCAAGGGTTCTGAATTTACTCGGTATTGAAAATAATCTCACAAAACCATGGGGAGAAAATTTTTAAAGGGATTCAACAACAAAATTACCAATGTCCCCTCTTTTATAAGCTGCCCGTCACGGAAGCAGGCGGAAAAATTTTCTTACTCTCCGTCTATTATGGTCAGTTTCATCAGGAGTTACGCATTTTGTCATTGCGAGGAGCGGAGCGACGAAGCAATCCCAACAGTTTCTGTTGTAATAATGGGATTGCTTCGCTTCGCTCGCAATGACAGATTTTTCTGTATTTTTTGCGTAAG
>JBEHWO010000614.1:0-3429 GCA_040217695.1 Vulcanimicrobiota bacterium
ACATAATCTGAATTTCTGACTTCATATTTGAACATGTTGAAAGAACTTACTGTAACAGAATGGACAGGCATTTCATCGGCACTGAGGACTGCATCACTGCCCATATTAAAAGTTCCTCCACGTATAGATACCATGGGAGGCCCTGATTTAGTAGGTGTAGCAGTAGGATTTACAGTCCTTGTCGGAGTCACAGTAGGAGTTACAGTAGGAGTTACAGTTTCTGTCGAAGTCATAGCAGGCTGGGGAGTTGTAGTGGGTGTCACAGTCGGTGTGGCGGTCTCTCCTGAAGTAGGAAGAGCAGTAGGAACGGCATCTGTAAGCACTATATGTACATGTGTAGAGTGACCATCAGGAGAAACGTAGACGTCATTTGTTCCGGTCTTCCCGTCTGTTCCTGTGGCAATGACTGTCAAATAATCTGCAGGTACGCCAATAAGTATATAGTAACCATTATCACCTGTTATGTAATAACCTATACAATTCTTTGCAATTACCCTTACACCTGAGACAGGTGCTCCGTTATATGTTACTATACCTGATATCCTACCCTCATTATCTGTTACTGTTATACTTGCTTCTGAGCGAAATGAACCGTTTACTGCAACAACCTTACCTGTTCCTGCTTTAGTGGCAGTAAATACACCTTTTGATGTCACTGTTCCTATATCTCCTTCTACTGACCAGGTAACAGGAGGGATTACATTATGACCATTGATGTCGGAGGCATTAATGGTGAACTGGTATATCGTATACTTTATACAGATAAGCCTTTCAGGGATTACGTTAAAACTGGAAATAGATGCAGATAAACCGGCAGGATCAGTCACCACTACCTGCTGTTCTATGGGAACAAAAGAACTGTATTCCACTGTCATAGTATTCAACCCTTCCGGCACGCCTGAGAGGTTGAAATAACCATTTTCATCTGTAGAACCTGTTACTCCGCCGATTGTTACAGTTGCTCCTCCTGCCGGCTCATAGCCGGACGGAGGCTCATTGCTGTAAAGAACTACCATACCGGTAGATGGTTCCGATTGCTCTGAAGAGAGTTTACTCTCCTGATGAGACGGAACAAAGACAAAACCGTCCCTGGAAGAGAATACTGCACCGGCAGGTGCTGTTGTATCTCCGCAGCCTGTGAAGGTTATTATTTCATAAAGAGAAAAACATAAAAGTAATATAAAAATTGTCAGAAAATTTCTGCTGATTTTCAAAATACAGTCCCTCCTTTTTTATTTCGGCCTTTAAATATAACTATTTCTTTTACATTTCAGATGAAAAATCCTGCTGAAAATGTAATGTTAATTTTTATATAAAAAAGTTTTTTGGGAAAAATATGAGTGTCTTAGATATTTTGTGTAAAGATTCACAAGGAAATGAAGCACAGGTTATAGAATTATATTAAATCTTAATTATGAAGGAGGTAATATTATGTCATTAGAAAGTGCAAAAGCATATATAGAAAAAATGAAAACAGACATGGATTTTCGGAAAAGAGTCAATGAGTGTAAAAACACAGAGGAACGCACGAAAGTCGTGAAGGAAGCGGGGTTTGATTTTACGGCACAGGAGCTTAAATCATTTACAGACGAGTTAACTGATGATGAACTGAACACAGTGGCCGGGGGAGTATTGCCCAGGTGTCAGGGAAAAGTTCAGTTGTAGTTGAAATGAAGTCGAATTACAGATTTATTATTTTAATATTAATCACTCTATTTGTATTTAATCTTACTTCGTCCCTCCATGCCGGGCAGATCAGCCGGGAAGAAGAACTGCAGAATTTTATTAACAAGCTGGCTGAATATATCGGGGAAAACGATGAAAAAGGGACAGTGAATTTAATAGTGAAGAACCAGAAAACGGCGAAAGAAACCTTCCATATTCTCTTTGCCCTTCTTGAGGATAAAATAAGCAAAGGCATTAATGATGATGATACTGAAACAGCAGTCATCCTGTCCGGAATAATAGCCGCAGTGTTCAGAGACAAACTGGGCGATGATACTATGGATAAAAAACTTCATGCTCTGGATAACATATATGCCTCACCGAAGCAGGGTGATAACACTTCCCAGGGAAATCCTCTGGCAGGGGTCTGGTCAGACACCGGTTCCCATATGGATATAGTCGATGTAAATACCGGATCTTTCAAAAGTACTTCTTCCTTTCAGTTCTGGTATGTATTCAGGGAAGACGGAACATTCACCTATGTGGGCTATGCATATAGCCAGTCTTCGAAAGGACTGTGTTATACTAATGGAAAATACAGGGTCCAGGGCAATAAAATAATTCTTTCTGACTGTACTGAAACGTGGAAACCATATCCTGGAGATATTACTCCAGAATATAAAAATAAACCCCTTGATAAGTTAAATGGTGTTACCCTGGAATTCGGTTTTAAAGATAATGGCAAAACATTGATTATTCCTGCACCCTCCGATGTTCCTCTTTCCGGGGAGTATTATTACAGGGTTGAAAAAAAATAAGGGAGTTATGAGGTTAGAGCTATTCTTAAAAGATAATTCTCGCCAGATAAAGTTCTTCACATCTTCTTCACATCTTCTTCATAACTTCTTCACAGGTTTATGATATAATCACGTTATCGTATTATAGAAGGAGGTATATATTATGAGCCTTGAGTCGGCAAAGGCGTTTGTTGAAAAAATTAATACGGATGAGGACTTTCGAAATAAAGTAACAGGATGTAAAGATCAGGAAACGAGAACATCTTTCGTTAAGTCACAGGGATTTGATTTCACTGCAGATGATATTAAATTAGCACAGGGAGAGTTAGGTGAAGAAGTTCTGGATGCTATAGCCGGAGGAGGATGCGGTCATTTTTTAATGGATGGTTCACAGATATGCAGAGTGGTCTGGTGATTGTTCAGGTAGAATATAAATCTTATGGAACAGTGTAAATATACAATTAATGAAATTTTTAAAGAACTGATACCATATATTCCCCGGGAACTGGTATCTTCGGAAATAATTGAGAGAATAAAAACTCTTAATCAAAAACTTCCGGCATCTTTAACCACTGCCGGCGGTTTTGAATGTCGTCTCGGTAAGAATGAGCCTTCTGCGGACTGGCAGATATGTATCAATCTGTCGGATTACGGAAGAGAAGTTCTTGCAGATAAAATAGACAGGGGTAAACTGGATGATACTTTGTTTGATACCGTTCAGTGGCGGCATATTCGAACATTTGCCTCTTACTGGTCAGATCCTGTGTCGCCTGTGTATAAAAGAACAAACAATATATGGCTTGAGTTTGACCTTGAAAGCCTGAAAGAAAAAATCCCTGTTCCCGGATTGTTTTTCAATATAATGCCTGAAAGAGGGGATTCTTCAAAAGAAGATATATACGACTGTATTATTGACGGGCTGACATGTCTGCATGGTAAATTATTAAGAAAGAAAATCCGGGATAAT
>JBEHWO010000615.1:0-3410 GCA_040217695.1 Vulcanimicrobiota bacterium
TGAATTATTCGGAATATCGGAAAAAGCTCTCCTATTGCGCCGTACAGTGGAAATGTTCCAGTGGGAAGAGATAAAAAGCGAAGGAAGTAATGATAGTAACGAACCGGAAGATACCTTTTCCTATCAGAGAGTATGGTCTCCCGAGGTGATTTCTTCCGCCGGTTTTTCAGAGAGTAAATCCCATCATAACCCGGGACATATGCCTTATGAAGGTAAGACAATAACGGCTTCTCATGTGACAATCGGTGATTTTACTTTATCAGATTCGCTTGTAAAAAAGATAAACAATTTTGAACCTTTTCCGGCTGACTCATTGTATATACCGCGGTTTCCGGCAGAGCTTAAGAAAAGAGTACAGATACACGAAGGAGCCTATTATGTCAGTTCCGATCCCATAGATCCGGATACTGGTGATCTCAAAATTTACTTTCATATTGTAAAACCTTCCACAGTAAGTATTATTGCAAAACAATCGGGGAAAACCCTTGTACCTTACGGAACAGGTACGGATGAGAATATTGAATTACTGGAACCGGGTGTGGTAAAAGCTGAAGATATGTTCAAAAGAGCTATATCCGAACAGAAAACCAGAGCCACAGTGCTTCGTATTTTCTGTTTTTTCATTATGTGTTTTGCCTTTCTTGCCCTTTTTGAACCGGTATCAATACTCGGAGAGATTAATTTTTTTATTGGCTCTCTTGTAAAACCGGGAATGGGAATATTCGCTCTGTCTTCT
This sequence comes from Vulcanimicrobiota bacterium, assembly GCA_040217695.1. Lineage (GTDB taxonomy): Bacteria > Vulcanimicrobiota > SpSt-956 > SpSt-956 > JAKJGF01 > CALARM01. The sequence continues at coordinate 737 of JBEHWO010000615.1, forward strand.
GCTCTGTCTTTATGGCTTTTAGCAATGGGATTCATATGGTTATTTCACAGCCCTCTATTCAGTATATTACTCTTTCTGATATCAGGTGGCATGTTTTTTACGTTTATTTGTTTTATCGGAAAAGTGAAAATAAAAAAATAGTATTACTATAAAAATATTTAGAAATACAAAAATTCATCTCCATAAAAACAGAGATGAATTTTAATTATTTTCGAAATCTGTATCAGTTCTAACTTCTTAATGCAAGTTCTATTAAAGAAAGGTTTTTCTTTGATTCTTCTTCTTCATCTTCGGGGTAGTAATCCTCGCCACAAAACCAGCATGAATAGACAGGGATATTATATTCTATTACCTGCCTCTGCATTTTGTGAGAACATCTTGGACACTTCATAACATCACCTTACTATAAAAAATTTATTCTTAATAAAATATATTATAAATAGTGTACAGTAAAAATACTGTACTTTACCTGACAATTTTGCAAAATTAAATCAAACACTGCAGACAACCCCTGATGGTGAATGGGATCTGTAATTTTAATACTTTAAAAATTTTTTTGTCGGGGATTTTTAAAAACTGGTTTCGAAATTCCATTTATTATTTTATAATATTCTGTGAAGCAATAACAAAATCCTTCCGTATTTGCAATAAAAAAATTCCATTTTTTATAAACAGTTAAAATATGTTATCATAGTTCAACTTTTAACAATATGGGATTATAGTTAGTTTCCATAAAGTAATTATAGTCAGTTTCATAACTATCCATTAATAATCTCGTGATGCGTGATACATCATAATCGTGACGCGTGACGCGTGACGCGTGACGGGTGGTTTTGTGATGCGTGATGCGTAATGCGTGTTTTCACCGATATCGGGCGAACACAGGGGTTCGCCCCTCCTTTTCACTTTTCACTTTTCACTTTTCACTACTTTTCACTCCGATTAAATTCCAATAGGAAAATGAAGTTATTTATAGAATAGAAAACCATGAAAATTTATTATGACAGAGGCACAATTATTTTAGACAATGTTACAGATTACGCTATAGTTCCCGATTGTTTCACCTGGGATTCCCGGGTAGATAAATACAGAACCCTTGCCTGTAACTACAGAACAGTCTTTGAATATTTCTACAGGAAGAAAATTCCCGTCACAGACAAGGTTAAATCTTACAGGGAATTAAATCTGAAAAGTTATATAAATTTCGAGCCCCATGCCCATCAGAAAGAAGCCGTCACTGCATGGATTAAATCAAAAAGAGGAACAGTAATACTTCCTACGGGAGCAGGCAAAACCTATGTGGCAAAAATGCTCATACATAAGCTTCAGAGAAGCACCCTGGTCGTAGTTCCCACAATAGATCTTATGAATCAGTGGTTCGATTTTCTTTCTTTTGCCTTTAAAGAGGAAATAGGTCTTATAGGAGGGGGATATTATGAGATAAAGGATCTCACGGTAACGACCTATGATTCTGCCTATATGAAAATGGACTCAATGGGAGATAAATTCTGTTTTATCATTTACGATGAAGTACACCATCTTCCGGGAGAAACTTTTATACAGAGTGCCGAAATGGCGATTGCCCCTTACAGGCTCGGCCTTACCGCTACCTATGAAAGACAGGATAACAGGCATGAACATCTTGAATCTGTAATAGGGCCTGTAGTATATGAAAAGAAAATAACGGAACTTGTAGAAGAATCTCTTCTGGCAGATTATGAAACAAAGAGAATCACTGTAGGTCTCGGTGAAACGGAACAGATAGAATATAATGCATCAAGAAAAATTCTTCAGGAATTCAGGGAAGAAAAAGGTGTTTATTTTACTTCTCCCGAAGACTGGCAGAAATTCGTCTTTCTCTGCTCCAGGTCTCAAAAAGGAAGGGAGGCCATGTTCGCCCACAGAAATGCAAAAAGGATTGCCCTGGGCACGGAAAGCAAACTTTCAATTTTAGATTCCCTCTTAAGAAAACACAGTAAAGACAGAATACTCATATTTACCCATGACAATGAAATGGTTTACCTGATTTCAAGAAGATGCCTCATACCGAGCATTACCCATCAGACAGATGCAAAAGAAAGAAAAGAAATTCTGGAGAATTTTAACAGCGGACTATATAAAGCACTTGTTACATCGAAGGTTTTAAACGAAGGGGTAAATGTCCCCAAATGCAATGTAGGAATTGTCTTTTCCGGCTCTTCCACAGTAAGAGAACATGTGCAGAGACTGGGAAGAATTTTGAGAAAAGAAGAGGGTAAGAAGGCAATACTTTATGAACTGGTATCAAAGGGTACAGTGGAAGAACATTCCAGCAGGAGGAGGAGAGAACATTCCGCTTATAAACAGTGAGCAGTTATCAGTCATTTTACTTACCACTATAGCAATACTGCACTGGTCACCGGTCACTGGTCACTGGTCACTGATTTACCCGTGTTTCAACCTGAAAGAACTCAGTAATAAATAAACCTCTTCGAGAAACTTACCTGCCACACCTCTGTCTCTTATGACAGACATCTCCTCATCCGAGATAGCACTTACGGTATACCAGTTATAAGATCCCGTAAGGACTGTTTCTTCATCGAATACGGCAAACTTATGATGAAGTGGCGAAAATATGTCCCATGTATTATAAAGCCTTATCACTTCAATTCCTGCTTCTACCAGTGACTGAACC
>JBEHWO010000616.1:0-3398 GCA_040217695.1 Vulcanimicrobiota bacterium
AGGAGTAAAGGGAATCATGAGAATAAATTCCTCTTTTTTCTCTTCCGGAAGACTCATTATAATATAATATGGTTTGATTTCTTCTTCCTGTGTATCCGAATTTTCCCTGGGAATATTCCACATATCTTCTTTATTATAAAATATCTGAGGTTCTTTCATATGATATGTAGAGTATATTTTACTCTGTACGGCCATTAATTCTTCAGGATACCTTATATGGCTTTTTACGGTTTCAGGCATTTCAGATATGTCTTTAAAGACATGGGGAAAGATTTTTTCATACGTATTTATTACAGGATCGTCCATGTCATTTTTGTAAAAATCAATATTGCCGTTATATGCATTTACTACAACCTTTACAGAATTCCTTATATAGTTTATTTTATAGTCTTCACGAAAATTATATGGCATAGAATAGGGATATTTATCTGATATCGTGTAGGCGTCACAGATCCATAAGAGTTTTCCGTCTGCAATGATTATATAGGGATCATTTGAATAAATCAGCAGCGGGAAAGCTTTTTTTAGCCTGCTGTTCAGATCTTTATAAATCATTATTCTGCTGTCTTTTTTTATATCTTTGTTCAGAAGGATTTTCATCGAGTTAATGTGCCTGGCAAAGGCAAATTTTCTTAAGAAAGAAGAAAGTGCTATTCCTCCTGAACCCTCATAGGTACAGTATTTATTTGTTGTTCCTGAAGGGTAATCGAATTCCTGAGATATATTGTCACTGGCTTTTGTTTTTACTATGGAGTAGTTTTTTGTTGTTTCTCCATAGTATATTTCAGGTCTGTCTATTTTTAAATTTGTTGTACACACAGGAGGTATATCTTTTATGAAAAATTCAGGTAATCCTTCTTTTGATATACTGTTTACCGGTGACAGGCATAATCCGTATCCATGAGTATAGGTTATGTGTTGATTTATCCAATCATCTGTTGATAGCTGATCATAGGCTATTTCTCTGGCAGCTAACATAACCTGTCTGTAGTCGCCGTCTATAGTATACCTGTCTATATCTACGTCTACAAAATCATAATACGGCCTTATTTCCTGAAGCTGTGCATAGGTTTCCAGCAGGGGACGTCCGTCCCATAATCTTATATTTTCTACAATTGCTTCATTTTTATATATACTTTCAGCAGTCAGGTTTTCATTGGCAGGGAATTCTTTTTCTATCACTTTATCAAGGCCGTAACCTTTAAGTGTATATTCAATATTTCTTTTAATAAATTCTTTTTCTTTTCCTATTTCATTCGGAATTACAACAAACTGCTGTATCAGGCCTGGATAAACGGAGCCTCCTAGAAGGGAGACTATGATATAAAGAATAATCGACCAGAAAATCATTTTCCATTTTTTTATATAAAGATTAAGAAGAATAAGGGCACTGCATAAAAGAGCCAGGAAAATCATTATGTTCATTACCGGTATCTGAACATTTACATCCGTATAGGTTGCTCCGTAAATTACTCCTCTTGTAGAATAAAGTAATTCGTACCTTGCAAGATATATACCCCAGGCTTTCAACAGAAATATGATTATGCCCAGTACGGACAGATGTATTTTTACCTTTCCTGACAGAGTGAGTATATTACCGGGAGAATATCTTATCAGTTTATAAAACAGGTAGATAGATATGATTGATATAAATATTATTATAAAAGTAAATATAAGCCATGAGTATATATATTGAAGGAATGGCAGTTTAAATAAATAAAAGGACAGATCTCTTTCGAATACAGGATCATTTATATTAAAATCGTGGCCGTAAAAATAGAATAACAGCTCCTGCCAGTGTTCCATGCCTTCCATAGCTATGAAGATACTGAATATGCCTATTATTATTACCAGAAATTTTATTGATTGCGTTTCAAAAACTCCGCTGTCCAGTATTTCTATGATATTACTCTGAGAAAATCTTACTATCCTTGGAGATAACCTTCTTATTACATACAGATTGATTCCTATTAATATGATAAAAAGAATTCCAATTATTAAACCTGTAAGGAATTTATATTTTAACATGACAAGGAACATATCCGTATATCCTGTTTCCTCATACCATAACCAGTCTATATAAAAATAGATGAAATTCTCTATAAGGAAATATAATGTCAGTACAATAATAACAGTTAAAAATAATTTTCTAATATTTTTCATAATTTTTATTTTACCGTAATATTTATAGTTTTTCTAATCTGAAGAGATTTTCACAGAATTCTCCGTGAGCTTTTATAAAGTTACGATCCGTAAGATCCAGCCTGACAGGTGTAATGGACACTTTATTTTCGCTGATAGCTTTAAAATCCGTATTCTCGTCCATATTTCCGGACGGAAGATCAGCACCTATCCAGTACATCGGTCTTTTCCTGGGATCCAGATTTTTTTCTATCCAGCTTTTGTATGTACTCCTGCCCTGAACTGTAATGGAAATACCTTTTATTTCTCCTTCACGTACATCAGGCACATTGATATTGAAGAACATTCTCTCAGGCATCCTGTAATTAACAAGTCTGTCGGCCATAAGAGATGCAAATTTTGCTGCAAATGTAAAATCTGCTTCCTTATCAAAACTGCAGAGAGATATTGCAATAGACGGAATTCCCTGGAGAGTGCCCTCTTTCGCTGCTGCTGCTGTGCCGGAATAGGATATGTCATCTCCCAGGTTTGAGCCATGATTTATGCCTGAAATTATAAGATCGGGCTTTGCTTTTTCCGTAATGTGCTTTACACCGAGTATAACACAATCTGTAGGTGTTCCGTTAGTAGAATAAATTTTACATTTACCTTTTCCTCTGATTTTTTTAAATCTGAGAGGATCGAAAAAAGTAAGAGAATGGCTTACTCCGCTCTGTTCTCTGTCAGGTGCTATTACTACAAGATTATGTGATTTCGATAATTCTTTTATAAGAGCTTTAAGCCCTTTAGCTCCGTAGCCATCGTCATTTGTGAGAAGTATTTTCATTTTATATACCTCGTTTTATATAATCGTGACGCGTGACGCGTGACGCGTGACGCGAGGAATGAGACTGTTAATTAAATGTTACTCCTTTATATACTTCGTTTTATATAATCGTGACGCGTGACGCGTGACGCGTGACGCGGGAAAGGAGACTGTTAATTAAATGTTACTCCTTAATGAAATATCGGACTATAGTATAATATAAAAAATTATTTATATCCAGTCCTAATTTTTGTGTCCTGTGAGTGGAAAACGGTGAATAATGAGCAAAAATGCTTGTACATTCAATAATCGCTGATGTTAAATATCTTTATGGGAAAAATTAAAATTATTTAAATGTCCTTTTATTTAGAAGGTTTTCTTACATAGAAGAAGAATTTGTTGTATAGTTAATTTCACTTTTCACGCGTCACGCGTTACGATTATTATTATG
>JBEHWO010000617.1:0-3396 GCA_040217695.1 Vulcanimicrobiota bacterium
GTCAATTTTAAGATATTTCTACAAGATAAAAATTCTATCTATTATTGATTCTTTATAATTTTTTTTTTTAAGTTCTATTTATGTTTATTAAAAATGTAATAGAACTTTTATTCTATTAGGTAATTGATGTTAATTATAGGCTTGTAGTGATACAGAATAATGATTTTCTTTAATAATACCGTTCTTTTTTAGAAATTTATATTCTTTTAGAATATATTCCTTTATAGTATCACTAGTTCTATTAAATCCAAATATCCTTGCTGTTTCTAATATAAGAGATTCTTTACCTATACCAAGTGCATGTTTAATAATTATTTTTATAGCAATTTGTATTTCTTCTGGAGGTATATGTTCTATATCTCTAAAGGATTCTGGTATACCAGGTATTGGAATTCTAACAGATACATATGTGAGTTTACATGGCCATAAGAAATCTCCTTTTTTTATCAATAAATTTCTTATTTCACCATATCTGACAGCTTCTTTAATTGCCTTCATTATGCGATTCCCTGTTCGGGATAGACCCCATGCTGTGACAAGCCTTTTAACTACAAGTTGAATATGAATTGGTCCCTCTTTATTTACCATTTCAACAATTAGCTGACATTGCTCTAAACGATATTCCTGTAAATGGAAGTCCTTACCAACCCATAGACTGGGATATATATTACAGGTTTCATATGGTATGGTTCCTGGTAATGATATATCTTCAACTTTATTGTTGATGGAAATACGTTCTGTCATATTATTTTCTTTTTTAGTTTTTTTTTCTGGTAGTTTTACTTTTTCTTCTAAAATTATAATATTTTTTTCAGGGGAATTTATTTTATCATTACGTGCTTTTTCAATAATATTTTTTAGTTTTTTTACTTCTGTTTCACGGTTTGATACCCAGTCTGTTGACCATATACGATGGATTTTCCACCCAAGTCCTTCAAGTATTTGTTGTCTTAATCTGTCTCTATCTCTTGCGGTTGCAGCTGAGTGATATGTTGCTCCATCACATTCTATACCAAGTAAAAATTGTCCAGAATGTTCTGGATCAACTACTCCCATATCAATCCTATATCCACTGCACCCTACTTGGTGTATTACGTCATATCCCATACTTTTTATTGATTCAGCTACAGATTCCTCCAATGGTGATTCTATATTACCTTTACCCTGAGGATGTGTAATCTCTAAAGCATTTTCTCCTATTTCGGAATAATTTAGGTAGTGATATAAATTTAATACACCAGAAGCTTTTGCTGCACGTAAATCGATATCTGAAGCTTTAATTGAACTTATTAGGATTATTTTTTCACGAGCACGAGTTACCGCTACATTCAATCGTCTTTCTCCACCCGTCTTATTTAATGGACCAAAATTCATTGCCATACGCCCGTGTTGATCACGGCCATAACCTATACTAAAAATTATAACGTCGCGCTCATCTCCTTGAACGTTTTCTAGATTTTTAACGAAAAAGCCCTCAAGTCGATCTTCTTTAAAGAAAACTTCAAATTCCGGTTTTACTCGTCTCCTTTGTTCAATTTCATCTTCAATAGCTATCATTTGTGCCTGACTGAATGCTACAACTCCAAGACTCTTATTTGGATAATTAGTAAAATGTTGAAAAACCTTATCTGCAACGATTTCTGCTTCTTTGACGTTATTTCTTTTACCACCACGGTCATATATGCCATCTGGTACGTAAACAAATTTTATACCTAGGGTTTCATCTTTATATCTTAAAGAAGGAAAGGTTATTAATCGATCGGAATAGAAACGATTATTAGAAAAAGCAATTAATGATTCATGTTTACTTCTATAATGCCATTTAAGGAAAGGTGCCGGTAAAATAGTACAACATTCATCGAGAACACTGTTAAAATCAGCTGAAGTTTCTTCTTCAATTTCATCCTCATTATAATCTTCATCATTATCCATTGTCCTAAAGAAATTTGTTGGAGGAAGTTGTTTGCTATCTCCAGCTACTATAAGCTGTTTTCCCCGATATATGGCTCCAACAACATCTTCTGTAAAAATTTGTGACGCTTCATCAAATATTACAAGATCAAATTTTAATACTTCTGATTGAATATAGTCATCAAAAAGTATTTGTTTTTCTGTTTTTATGTCAGGTTGAATGAACTGGCTTACAGATAAAGGGCTCATTAAGAGACAGGGTTTTAGTCTTAAGAGCAAGTTGGGAATTCTATTAAATAAATTACGGATTGGAAGATGCTTTCGTTTTTTTGCTGCTTCTCTTCGTAAAATAGAAAGTTCAGAATCTTGAGCTTTAAATAATATGTTTTTTGGTCTTCTGGAATTGCATAGATCTATAATCTTTTGTCCTGATAAATAAACTAATTCTTTATCCAATTTACGGAATTCTTCAATAACTTTTTCATGATTCTGTCCACGAAATTCACTCAATACAGGGGTCTTCTCAAAGATAAAATCAAGCCATGCCTGATATATTGTTTTATGATATACATCTAAAAGTTCCGATGCATCTGGCGGATCTTCTAGTATTTTTGACACAAAGATACCAATATTAACTTTAATAAATTCTTCTCTAAGTTTTTTGAAATCAGTCCACATTTGTAAATCATTCATATGCTCCTGAAGTATTACAATTCTTTCATATAGTTCACTTAGTGATAATTCTTGATATGATTTTCCCAAATATGTAGGATTAGGAGAATCAAAGTTTTCTTTAAAAGATTGAAAAAGTGATATAGTATGCTGATAATTTGTTGCAAGGTATTTGTTCATGGTCATTTTATTATCTGAACTTGTTATTAGTGAAATAAACTTTTCAGTAATTATATGATTTTTAAACAGGTCCAACATTTTCTTAGTCCATTGTAGTGACTTTGAAATATCATCCCAATCTGTATTTATTCCACAATATTTTTTCCCAAAATTTTGTTTCAAAGAGTTCGACTCAACTTCTATATGTTTTTCTACTTTTTGTAACCATTCGTTATACGATAAATCTTCCAATAGTCTCTCGATGTCACTTAATTGCCTGTCTTTATTATAACTCATTAGTTGTTCAATAATTTTATATGTTTTTTCTAAGGGGATTATTATACTTTCAGCTAATTCATCTATATTTAAAAGATTAGATTGGTTACTAGATAAGTCTTTTTCAGGTAATCTTTCTTCAGGAAGAAGCATATATAGTTCTTGTTTATTTTGTTCCCATTTTTGTAATGCTTTTTCTATATTAATATTTAATGCTGAAATATCAGATGAAATAAAACTCCCAAAAGAAATAAATTTAACTACTCCTTCCGGTAAAGGGAATATTTTTAATAATTTTATTGCTTCTTCTGCAATGTTAAGAGCTTTTTCTATTAAATTAAAATCAGTATCATACTCTTTGTAATATTTTCCAAGTAA
>JBEHWO010000618.1:0-3389 GCA_040217695.1 Vulcanimicrobiota bacterium
TTTAGTATTTTATAAATATCTGAAATAAAAATTTTTCTATTACAGAGATAAACATTGCTCCTTAAAGGTTAATCTTTTTTAATTTTTTCAAAATCCGATTTAATTTTCGACCTATTTTATTCTATAGAAGTATTCAAAAATCCTGCTTTTTTTTTATTTTTATTTTCAAATACCATTTTTTATGGTATTAACATGTCCGCTTTTATTCTATAAGACAGAATGAAATCCTTCCTGTTCCTGTCATTTTTTTAGTTTTCTAAGAATTTATTGTGACAAAAAACTTGACGTGTTATAATTATATTGTCGTGACGCGTAACGCGTGACGCGTGACGGTTTTATATCCCTCACATAAAATCATAATTTATGGATAGAAACTAATTGTAATGAGTAATATATATAAATGAAAGAAATTTTTTAAAGGAATCTTAAATACGGAAAAAAGAGATGAAAGAACTCGATGCAAATTTTGAAAAGGTATGAAGGAGGGATGATAAATGCTTTCAAATACGGAACTTTTCAAAAAAATAGATATAGTTGAACCGCTTTTAAAAGAAATCTTCTATATGATTCTTCTGGAAATAGAAAAAAACAGAGAACTATATGCAGATAAATCAGATTTTTCAGAACTAAAAAGCCTGATAAAGGAGCTGACCAGGGCACAGGTAAATACAGAAGCTAACGTGAGAGAACTGTCTGAACTTCAGAAAGAAACTCAGACATCTGTCAAAGAACTTGCTGAAGCTCAAAAAAGAACGGAGATTAAAATGGAAAAATTATCCGGAAAAGTAGAAGAACTTGTAGAGGTTCAGAAAAAATCGGAAATAGTTGCAAGAGAACTTGCAGAAGCACAGAGGAAAACTGAAGATAAAATGGAAAAAACCAGACAGGAAGTGGGAGGCATGCCTCATTCCATAGGTTTTTCTCTTGAAAATCAGGCATTTAAATATCTCCCTTCAGTCTTAAAAAGAGATAAAGATATAGAAGTTAAAGGAAGACTGATCCGGAAATATTATGTATATTTTGACGGCACAGAAGAACAGATTGATGTCTACGGAGAAGGAATTAATAAAGATGGAAATAAAATATATATAATAGGAGAGGGAAAATCTCAGTTAGGAAAGAAAGATATAATAAAATTTTTAAAGAAAATAGAAAGACTGAAAAAAGAAATAAGAGAAGAAATATTTCCTCTCATGTTAACGCATATTGTTACACCGGAAGTGGAAAGATTTCTTGAAGAGAAACATGTAAGCTGTTATTTTTCTTATGAATTTGAGTCGTGAGTCGTGAGTCGTGAAAAGTGAGACGTGAGTCGTGAAAAGTGAAAAGTAATGAGCATGGTGTATCCTACGCGTCACGCGTCACGCGTCACGCGTCACGTAAAATATTTATCACACATAAAAAAGGAGAGAATCTAAAACATGCTGAACGACCTGGAAATAGCTCAGAGAGCTACATTGAAACCTGTAAAAGACATAGCGGAAAAACTCGGTATTCTGGAAGACGAACTGGAACCATACGGAAAACACACAGGGAAAATCTCTCTTTCCATACTGGAAAGATTAAAAGAAAGAAAAAATGGGAAATTCATAGCAGTTACTGCCATTACCCCTACGCCTCTCGGAGAAGGTAAAACCGTTACCGCTCTCGGCCTGGGACAGGGACTTGCGAGAATCGGCAAATCAATCTGCAATACAAGCCGTCAGCCGTCAAAAGGACCGACCTTCGGCATAAAAGGAGGGGCATGCGGAGGAGGTTATTCACAGGTTCTTCCTATGGAACAGATAAACCTCCATTTCACAGGTGACTGTCATGCAGTGGAAACAGCCCATAATCTCCTTGCAGCTATGACCGACACGTCCATTCTGCTCGGAAATAAATTAAATATTGACCCACAGAATGTTCTGATAAGAAGATGTGTTGACCTGAACGACAGAGCACTCAGAAATATTATTACAGGCCTCGGAGGCAGTCAAAACGGTATTCCCAGGGAAACAGGCTATGATATAACAGTGGCGTCTGAAACCATGGCAATACTCGCCCTTACCACAGGCCTTTTCGACCTGAGAAAAAGATTCTCTAAAATGGTTGTAGGGTTTACGCCTGACGGAAAACCTGTAACTGCTGAAGATATAAAAGCAGCAGGTGCCATGACTGTTCTTATGAAAGAAGCCATAAAGCCCAATCTGGTACAGACCACTGAAAATACGCCTGTCATAATCCACGGAGGTCCCTTTGCGAATGTGGCCCATGGAAATAATTCCGCCCTCGCAGATATGGTTGCTCTTAAACTTGCCGATTATGTTGTAACAGAATGCGGATTTGGCTCTGACTGCGGCTTTGAAAAATTAATAAATGTAAAATGCAGACTCTCCGGGCTCAGGGTTGATGCAGCAGTCATAGTTGTCTCCATAAGAGCACTTAAAATGCATGGAGGAGCCTATATTGCAAAACCGGGTGTGCCTCTTCCACAGGAAAAAATTGAAGAATTGAATATGCCTGCCCTTATAAAAGGGTGTGAAAATCTTGCGCAACATATAAATATAGTAAAAAAGCACGGCATACCGGCAGTGGTGGCAGTAAACAGATTTACCTCAGACAGAGAGGAAGAAGTGGAAGCAGTAAAGAGAATAGCCATAGAAAAGGGAGCAGATTTTACAGCAGAATCTCAATGCTGGGCAAAAGGCGGAGAAGGCGCTACGGAACTGGCAGAAGCCGTTGTAAAAGCCTGTGAGAAACCGAATAATTTCCGTTTTCTCTATGACCTGAATATTTCAATAGAAGAAAAGATTGAAACGATAGCAAAAGAGATTTACAGTGCAGACGGAGTCTCATTCTCGCCTCAGGCAAAGAAAAGATTAAAGCTTTACAAAAAACTGGGATATGATAAAATGCCTGTAAATATGGCCAAAACACATCTGTCTCTATCACATGATCCGACGCTTAAAGGTGCGCCGAAACATTTTACCGTTCCAGTAGATGATATAAGAGCTTCTGCAGGAGCAGGTTTTCTCTATCCCATACTGGGAAAAATGATGACTATGCCCGGACTTTCGTCTGAACCTGCGGCAGTACATATTGATATAGATGAGAACGGAAATACTGTGGGGCTGTTTTAAGTGAAAAGTGAAAAAAGTGAAAAGTGAAAAGTGAAAAGTAGGGGCGTTTAAATAAACGCCCATCACGCATCACGCGTAACCCGTCACGCGTTACGCGTCACTCCCTGAAGAGGTGAAATAATTGACTTTATTAACAAAAGCAATTGAAAAAGAAATATTTATAAGATATTTAAATGATAATAATCTGAATGTTTCACAGCAGAGACAGGAAATAGCGGATATTTTTTTCTCCATAGAAAAACATCTGACTGTAGATGAAATTTACACTAT
>JBEHWO010000619.1:0-3352 GCA_040217695.1 Vulcanimicrobiota bacterium
CTGTTAAATCACTTGAATAATTCTTTCTTCCCATTTTAAAATCCCTCATTTTTCTTCCTAACTTTATCTTATTTAAGAATTATTTACTAATTATTCAATTTATCCTCTTTATTTTAAAATTATTTTCCGACACGCTCTTAATTATGGATTGTTACGAAACTAACTATAATATATATAAAGGAGGAATTTCATGAAATTATCTTATGATTAGAAAAAGTTCTGTCTGTTTTTGTTAATTGCCATGCTTATTTTTTTCTACAGGCTTTTTTTTTGATTGCAGCCTGTCTGAAAAATAAATTTATCTTAATAAGGAAGCAATATTTATGAAAAATGTAAAAAAAGTTATGCTGATAATTACGCTTATGTTGATCTGTGCAGGTTTTTATAGTTGCGCAGATAACAGTGTAACCTCTCTTCCCACCCCCGGTCCTGTTCCGACTTCTACTGTTATGCCGCCTTTTAATGATCGTCAACTTAAAATCCTCACTGATGCCGAAATTGCCTCGGGGAAACACAATCTGAGGTCGGCGGTGATTAATTCTATGTTTTCTAAAGGCCGTTCAATAAAAGGCAGTGAAGCAGAACCTTTAGAAATAATAATGGATGTGGCAGATGTTTTTGAAATGATCTCAGATGGAATTGAGGGTAGTAGTACTGCAAATGAACTGAATAATATAAGTAATAAGATTAACGGTCTGGGCAATCAGGTCGGAGAATTGAGTAACCAGATCAATCAAATGGAGAATGAATTTCTTCAAAATCAGGATATCATTATAAACAATCAGGATATGCAGCAGGTAAACACGCTGGAAACTAACATAGAAAGCATTTATGGAAACGCGAATACTCCAAACACTCCCGGCACCTTTTTATATTTATGTAATCAGTCTCTGCTGATTGCCAATGATCCCAATAATACAGATCCCAATCATATTTCAATGGCTCTTCTGCAGTCTGATAAAACTAATTTTGAAAATAATCCGTATAACACTAACATTTTGAGCCAGGTTAATTTATTAAATACCTCCATATGTCCCATTAACGGGAATAAAAGCTGTTTAACTACTTATGCAAATTGCATAATAACCAATAGTGCGGCAAATGACCCTAATTATGCAATGACTGCCTATATTATGCTGGAAAATTATTTCCTCCAGATAGTCAGTTATCAATTGGAAGGAGCGGCTGTTAATACAAATATATTGAATGATAATCCCTTGGATCCTAACTATACTCAAAGCGCACTATATATGAGCACCCTCCAGACTCAGCTTAAAGCCGAAGTTATACAATATCTGAAGACTGTGAACTACCTGGCCATGAATATCCTTGATTACAGAGATCCCAAAACCAATATATATGCTCAGGATATGAATTATCACGACGTCGGCATTGCAAGCGATCCTGTTTATATAAATATGCTGGCCCGCTCCCGTTTCGTATGTGCCCAGATAATGGCGCCTTTTGAAAATGATTTCGGCCTCTATGGAGCTATTGTAACACCATATAATTATACCGACGGAAATACTCCCGTTACTACTATAACCCTGAATTTTACGGGCCCTCAAAGCTTCTCCATGACAGTACCTGCCCAGAAAATATTAAGCCAGTTTCCTTATACACAATATAACGGTAATATCGCCAGTCCCGATAATAGCTGGTTGTTTTATGATTTCAGCACTATAAACTCTACTCAGCCTGGAACCAGTTATTTTGATCCTAATCTTCCGGGAGGAACTTATAATATTACATTCAATGATAATAACGGAAGTAATAGTTATCCCTGGCCCCATTTATCAAACCAGCTCGGAACCGTAACAGTTAATTATTATGATCCGAATAATCTCGACAGTCCTCCTACTATTGCCCCTACCGGCACAAATACTCTGAAATTCGGATATTTCTCAGGAAGATGGTCATGGGGTTTTCAGAGAATGAGCTTCAGTAACTGGTCTCAATGGATTGTACCTAAAACTTCAGGTGGTTACTTCCCGGATGGTTCAAAAGATTCGGCCAATCCTACCTGTTCCAATATTCCTTCCTCAAACTACAGTGTCAGCCCTCCGCCCGGTAACGGTCCTGTTCGTAATATGGCCATATCGGTAACAACGATGAAAACTTCAAAAGATACACGACTGGCCTATTTATTACAATTACCTGTTACCATTCAGCAGGGAGGACAGAATTTGATAGGAGGATCTTCCGATGTTCAAATATTTTCTAAATGCACTCAGGATTCACAGGTCTATTCCAGCAACAGTACTCCCCTTTATTATGCCCCATACATAGCATTCGGCCCCGGTACTATTATGTTTGGTTCCGATGGCAACCCTTCATCCGGTATGCTGATTGTGGCAGGTAATAGTTACAGTCTGGAGAATGGCGGCAGCGGTAATCAGACCGGCCCGTTAAATGAGCAAAGCCCGAAGAATTTTTCTTATACACCGAACACGTCATATAATTTACTCGTAAGTGAGGAGTTTGGCTGTGTAAATTACAGCGGCGATTATTCTCAATCTTCAAATCAATCCATATCATGGGATGTACAGCTTGTATATTCCGGTACCTATAATAATTACCAGCAGTAATGCAGGAAAGCAGAGGCAGTCTTTTTTTGCCTCTGCTTTTTGTATTACTGTAGTGGGCATAAATAATACATATTTACTCTCGTGACGCGTGACGCGTAACGCGTGACGGGAGGAAAACTTTTATTACATGCTTATGCTCAGATCAGTAATTGACGTAATAAATAATTTTATTGCCGGATACTGCTTTATTTCCAGTCTCCCGTCAGGATAAAAGGTGCCCAGAAGAATGGATGGGGATATTTTTTCATTGTATCCAGTTGTGCCAGTCTTAATGCTTCCGATTTATTATGACTCTTCAGATAATAATAAAATTTCTCCATCAATTCAGGTGTAGCCACATCGGAAACATCCCATAAACTTGCGCATATTGTAGGTGTCCCTGCATAAATAAAAGCTCTGGATAATCCAACCAGTTCATCTCCGTTTGCTTCCTCTCCGAGAGCAGTCCTGCATCCGCTCAAAGTGACAAGATAGGACTTCAGATTAAGGTCGAATATTTCATAAACAGGAAGTCTCCTGTCTGCAAATACAACGGAAGTGAACAAAGGGGAAGTGCCGTCTAAAATACTGTGGGTTGCAAAATGTAATATATCATAATTAATTCCTTCTTTATATAAAATATCTGTTTTCATATCTTTACCGGCATATATGTCATGGTCTGGAAACAATAAAGCTATGGAATTAACCTCTTCTTCCGTACCCGGCAGAGGAGAAAGGTCTTCTGCTTTAAAATTGCCGAGTTCAAAGGCAAGAAGTTTTTCTTT
>JBEHWO010000620.1:0-3351 GCA_040217695.1 Vulcanimicrobiota bacterium
TACCTTTATAGATGGAGATTGTATTTCAATATGAATTCATTTTTTACACCTCATTGCCCGCTGGGCATTGAAGTACAAAAGTTATTATTGGAAAAAAGAGACGGATTAACTGTTGCCGAAATCCGTCGAACTCTCCGTTTAAAAGGTATGTTCATTGAAGAAAATAACCTCCGTGAATTACTTTCTCATGTGGAAACTTTTACTGCTTTACCTGGTGATTCCTATTGTCTTATCAGTCAAATTCCTGTAAATGTCATACCAGATGAAAAAACAGATGAAGAAGAGGATCTTCTACCTTCTGAAACACCATTGATAGTTAACTTTTCTGGAGCTGTTAATGATTATATATTACTTGATATGGAAACTACAGGACTTGAGCCTGAAAATGATCGTATTATTCAACTTGTTGCCATTAAAATTAAAGATGGAAATCCTGTGTCAGCATGTAATTACTATCTTGATCCCACACCGGTAAAAATTCCATATACGGTAAAACTTATACTTGGTCTTGACCGTCATCCTGAAATTGAACGTCAGATCTTCAGTGGACAGACTGTAAGCCATATTAAATCAGAATTACTTGATTTTTTAGGAGACTATCCAATTGTAGCCTATAATGCCCGTTTTGACTATGGTTTTCTTTGTTCTGCCCTGGGTAGTCTGAAAAATCCTATAGTTGATGCGCTGGAAATCGCTTTATTAGTCTATCCTGAATTTCCAAACCATCGTCTTGAAACCCTTGTTAACAGAACAGGAGTGACTTTTGAAGAAGCGGCAGAAGTGTGGGCTAAAGCTACAGGTAATGAACCGGAACAGGTTATAGGGCATTCTACATTACATAATGCAGTAACTGATACATGTTTACTCTCTCTCATATATATCAGGCTGATAAAAAGGTTTCATGATAAAAATCACCCTGCTCATCCTGTACTGTTTTCACTGTTACCTGAGGCATTCGGAAATGTCTGGAAGGGTGAAAGTCCTGATATAAGTAAGTTTTTACAGGATAATATAGAACCTTTTCATACTGATGAAGAATATCCTTTAATACTTGAGCTTCCTTCAGGTATAGATGATGTAGAATTATTATTAAATAATTACATAAAGTCCCGAAATTTCCCCAAACGCCCCGGACAGGTTGTTATGGCAGAACTGGTCAGAGATGCCCTTGAAGGGGATCATTTCAAACTGATTGAAGCGCCAACAGGTACAGGAAAAACCATAGCATATCTCATACCGGCAATAATAAAGTCTGCTAAAGAGGGACAGAGTGTTGTAATATCAACAGCATATAAAAATTTGCAGGATCAATTAATTCAAGAAATTAAATATCTGCAGGATTTTCTGGGTTTACCATTACGTTATCAGGTAATTAAAGGTATCTCCAATTATATCTGCCATGAGAGACTTGTAAATTATGTAACTGAATTAAATGATAAATCTAACATAACAGAAAGATATGTTTTAAGTTATTTACTTTCCTGGAGAATAACTTCAAATGAAGGAACTCTGGATGAAATCAGTCACTGGTGCAGACACACATTTAACCTGGCTTCTCATATTATTGCTTCAGTTACAGCAGCAGGAAATTCCTGTGGCTCAAAAAAATGTAGAGATTTATCATGTCCACTTTTACGTGTCTCTAAAAAGGCAAAAATAGCACATCTTATTATTATCAATCACTCTTTATGGCTTTCAGAGTCAAATAGACTTCCTCCTTTCCGGTACCTCATCATTGATGAATCCCATACACTTGAAGATGTGGCAACTACTGCTCTCACAAGGGAAGTTTCAAAATCATCACTGGAAGATCTGTTGAACAGGCTTAAGAATGACCGGACAGGCCGTGGCGTATTGCCAAGATTACTTGCTCAAACAGATAATAAAACAATCAGAGATAAAACCCGTAATATTTTTGCCTCTATTGATAGATTACATAAGCTGGTATCAGATTTTGGAATCCATCTTATGGGTTTTATAAGAGCCTGTAAAGGGAAAATCGATTCCAGGTATGGTGATACTCTCCGCCTTGAAGCAGATCCGAGGAAAGTTGAAGCTACAAGATGGGCCAGAATTGATGGTGTTCTGCATCAGCTTTTTAATTTACATATACAGGATATAATGAATTTATTAAAAAGTCTTATAGATTTAGTAACAGATAGACAGAAAATTTCATTTTCCGAACAGATAATAGCAGATCTGCGTCTTGTGTTGCAGGGGCTTTATGAACAGACTCAGCTTCAGGCAGAGATAATACGTGTTGCCAATTCAAAATTTGTTTACTGGATTGAAGTGGACGGGAAGCCTCTTTCTAGAAGCGATGATGATAGATCTGATGAAAAATCTTCTTCCTATTATGTTGAACACTGGGCTTTAAAATCAGCTCCCATACGTGTAGATGAACCTCTGAAATATCTTTATGATAAACTCGGCGGAGCAATATTTGTTTCTGCTACATTGACTATAAGAGGCGGAGATTTTAGTTTCTATGTTGATCGCCTTGGTCTTTCTGAATATCTTGGTTCAAGTAATTTACATATGATGGAAGGTGACCTTAATTACTCTGATAATGTATTTTTAGGTCTGGTTAACTACCTTGACTATACCCCTGTAGAGAGAACAATGAAAAGCTTCATAGAGGAGCTTTCAAAGGAACTGCAGCTCTTTTTAGATTTTACAGATGGTCGGGCCCTTGTATTATTTACTGCAAGAGATCGTATGATAGATATTTATGAAATATGTGCAGAGAAACTGTCTCGAAAAGGTATACCTGTTTATGGCCAGTTACCTGGAGCATCCAGAAGACAGCTTCAGGAAGATTTTGCAGCAAGAATGGAATCCGTATTATTCGGGTTGCAGAGTTTCTGGGAAGGTATAGATGTTCCCGGCGAGTCTCTTTCCTTTGTAATTATGGAAAAACTTCCTTTCCCTTATCTATTTGATCCGGTATTTAAAGCCAGAAGAGAAGATGTTTTACAGAGAGGGCGCCATGAATTTAATGATTATATATTTCCTCTTATGGCTATCAGATTTAAACAGGGCTTCGGGCGGCTGATGAGAAAAAAGGAAGACAGGGGGGCAGTTCTGCTTATGGATAAAAGGATTCATCGTAAAGAATATAAGTATGAACTGCTGCAGTCTTTACCTGGATATATGGAAAGAGATGAACAGGCAGAAAGAAGCAGACATCGATTTTATGAAACAATTATCGATAGATTACCTGGCCTCATACACGTTGATTCCAAAGAGGATCTCCTGAACAGTCTTCCTGAAGAACTTATATCTGATCTTATTGAATCTCTTGCAAAATTTACCATCCCACAGATTATCCCTGAAGAAGATTATGAAACA
>JBEHWO010000621.1:0-3343 GCA_040217695.1 Vulcanimicrobiota bacterium
TGCGGTATCCATAATCACTTTGACATCTTCCTTAACCTGAAGAGCTGCACCATCTTCAGCCTGTTTCTTTGTGCCGGCATGATTGGTCCGCGTAATGGGGCCCAGTTTTATGATCCAGTCCGGATCTCCTATAGTCATAACGATAACCTCCCTCAATATAAATTAAAGACCTATTCCACCTGTTTTTTAAAAAATCCTTCTAAAATGGCAAAAGCAGGAAACTTTCTTAATCTGTGGAATATATGGAGAAAATAGAGCAGGTGAAGATGTCTTGTTATAAGGCAATTCACCTGCTTTATTATTTTCCAACGGAGGATAATATTATGGAAAGTAATGATCTATTAACTATAAAGGAAGCTGCTAATTTATACAGGGTTCATATAACAACTATTTATAAAGCCATCCAAGAAGGTCGAATAGAAGTCGAATTGAATTCTAATAGAAAAAAGAAAATAAAAAAGGTTAAAAAATCCGATTTAGAAAGGGAATTTGCTAATTCTAATAGAAATCGAATAGAAGTCGAATTGAATTCTAATAGAGGTATAATAGAAAACAATTCGACTTCTAATAGAAATATAATAGAAGTCGAATCTATAAAAACAGCAGTTAAAGAAGTTATAGAAGCAGAGAGAAGTCAGTTAATGAAGCCTTTGGAAGAACAGGCTTTATATAGACTTGGAAGAATAGAACAAGAAAATCAATTTTTAAAACAAAGACTAGAAACAGTTCTTCAAGAAAATGAACTTTTCAAAGAACAGTTAAAAGCTCTGCCATTACCGGCAGAACTTGAATTAAAAGAACATACTATTCTGTTGCTTCATAAGGAAAAAGCAGATATAGAATCCATGGTATCTTCTCTCCAGAAGGAGAAGGAATCAAATCAAAAGGTATTAATGGAAAATGCAAATAATTTAAAGGAACTGTCATCTGAAAAGGCAAAGATTGAAATACAACTGAAAGAGCAAAATTTCACCATAAAAGAGAAAGAGCATTCACTTAAGGAACTGCATGAACTGCACAACCAGGAAATAGAACGATTAAAACTACAGGCAGAAGAGGAAAAGAAC
Organism: Vulcanimicrobiota bacterium; assembly: GCA_040217695.1. Classification (GTDB taxonomy): domain Bacteria; phylum Vulcanimicrobiota; class SpSt-956; order SpSt-956; family JAKJGF01; genus CALARM01. Next base: position 1,068 of record JBEHWO010000621.1, read on the forward strand.
AGATTGAAATCCGAAGCTGAAGAGAGAGAAAAACAGATTGCTGAAGCCTGGAAGAAGGAACTTGAACAGGCAAAGAAACCATGGTGGAAGTTCTGGTAAGGAAAAATAATAAAACATATGAATCGAGAAAATGAGGGATTTACTCTATGAATTCAGAGCCCTGGTTATCTCTTGAAGAAGTCATAAATAACCAGCTTAAATTACAGGTAGATATATCCTATTCCCGGCATTATAGCTTTATGCTTAAACATGGACTGCCTGTCTGTAAGAATGTTCTGGACCTGGGGACAGGAAATGGTTATTTTCTATCCAGGGCGGCGAGTAATAATCCGGAGATAAAATTTTACGGAATAGACAATAAGCCCCATATGATTTCTGCAGCTATGAAATTAGATTCCGGGAATGTCGAATGGAAGACAGGTGATATTCATGACTTTACTACCCTTCCGTCTTTCACTCATATAGATGGTATTCTCATGCGTTACTTCGTCTTACACCTGGCAGATGTAATGGAAATCCTTACCAGAATAGGTAGAAATGTAAAAAAAGGGACGGTTCTATGGATATTTGACCTGGATCTTAATCAATTTGTCTGTGAGCCATCTCAAAAAGCCTTCGATTCGATCAGGAATCTTGTTCAAAGATTCTGTGACCATTATTCTATCGACAGTAAAGCCGCCAGTCTGTTGCCAGATCTTCTCAGGGATGCAGGGTTTGACCTTCTCGAAAAAGAGGTAGAACCATTCTCTAACAGAAAGGTGGAGAAAGAATTATTTCAAAAGTTTCTGTCACAGGAGGTTTATCTTTACAGCAATTTCCTGGGCGAAAGCCAGGATACAAGCGAAATGGAATCTATAAAAAATTTTATTCGACATCAGGCAATATCTGAAGACTATATGGTACAGTACGGTATAGTTATGATAGCTGCTCAAAAAAATTGAATTTTTTAACAGGTAGGGTGATATCTTCCGATTTAAAAAAATAATATTATAGTGTTGTAGCTTTTGAATTATTATAGTAGGGGTATGGCAACTATTCGTTCAAAAAACAGCCACAAGAAAATAAGTTCTGACCCTCTATTGTACTTTTAGAGGGGATAGGCAAAACAGCATTTATCAAGAAGTAAATTTTTTATCAAAAACTACCCTTTTAGACAATAAAACTTTTCAACACGAATCTGCCTGATATTATTGAATCTAAAATTTATGTTCATCCCTTTAGCGACCGAAAAAGTTCATTTACTACCAACATCCCATTATCAACAAAAATTGTATATATATGCCATACCGCAAATGCTAAAGACTATTCCAATGCAACCTTTTCCTTAAAATATTGCATTGCAAAAAGGCTCTATTTTGCTTTAAAACGAATTTTATAAAACTCGTTAGTATGATTTATCATTTTTTGAAATTCGATTAATTTAAAGCGAATTTGAGAATTTTCAAATCACGATATCAGGGTAACTCTTCTTAAATTCTGTTAATATTATATTTCCCAGTGCAAGTTTCTTTGCCTCACCTTCACCCATAAAAGACAGTCCTCTCTGTATTTTCTCATCATTAGTTACATCTGTTATGACTGTGTTAAGTTTATTAGGACAGATTTTAGTAAGTTTTATCAAAACTTCTTCAGTTGTGATAGAATTTCTCTCTTCTTTCCAGAATTCATTTACATATCTCCTGGTCTTTTCGACAGATGGAGCTACACACTGTGCAGGAGCTGAATTATTGAAAGCACTGGGAACAGCCTGGTTTAAAGGTGATACATTCTTTACTTTCTCATTAATCACAGAAGTCAGGAAGTAACGATCAGGTCTATTAGGATTATATTTACGTATTCTATCAGTAATTTTCTGTGTAATAGCCTGTACCTGTTCTTTATTAAATCCTTTAGAAGAAAGAACCTTATGACCTTCTGCTATAACTTCAGGAGAAAGACTGAAACCAGATAGCCGCGGTTTATTTTCAGTAAGAGTCTGTGAAGTAGTAGAAGCAGGACCATAGTCAGCTAAAATATTGCCCAGAGCAGAAAACTCACCTTTATCTGCTGCGCCGGGGGGGCATAGTAAATTATTAACAGATTTATTCAAGTTATTTTTTTTAGAGTTGATAAATCTATTTTCTATCGGAAAACTGCTATTAAGAGAGGTTTCTATATTTTTTCTCTCTGGTTGTTTTTCTTCTTTTTGATCTATATTTATATTGGAATCAGTCAGATCTGATTCTTGATGATCTTTTATTGATAGATTTATTGGATTTGATACTGTGGCAGTATCT
>JBEHWO010000622.1:0-3326 GCA_040217695.1 Vulcanimicrobiota bacterium
GGTATTAAACATATAAGTAATTATCCTTATGTTAGCTATGCAAACGATTATATTTCTTTTTATAAAAATATCCAGGATTTATTCTATAAAAAAATTGATTATAGAAAGATAGATGATTTTTTAAAAACATGTACATGGGAAACTAGATTTAATTCACTATTAAGTATAGTTAGAAATAAGTCTAATTTTATGAAATTATATGAACAATAATACCATAGTAATATTGTATGTTTATAAATATGCCTCAGTAGGAGGCGTAGAACGAGTTATAATTAACCGAACAAAAGCTTTAAAAAAAGAAGGAATTAAGTTAATAACTCATGCTTATCTTATTCAAGATTTAGGTGGTTTAAAACATTTTAAAGAAAGCATAGTAAAAGAAGAACTTGAAAATTATCTCTCTATTGTAGAAAATCCCAATTTTTCTGAATACGACTTTATTTTTTCTATTGATACACCGGAAATATTCAATTTAACCGATCAATTAAACAAAATAATAATTGAGTGTCATACTCCATATCAAGAAAATAGATACTATTTAAAACATCTTCCTTCCAAGATAAATCATATTATCGTTCCTTCAATAGCATTTAAATCCATCATATATAATGAAGTTCCATGGAGATTTAGAGATAAAATCCACATTTTGAGAAATTATGTTTCAGAAAATATCGAATTACCTGGAGAAAAAGATACAATATATAATTTTATGGAAAAAATCCCTCTGGTGTATATAGGCAGAATGGATAACTTAAAAAATACTATAGAAACCATAAATATATTTATCAAAGCACGAAAAATACTGGGGGATAAATTTTATTTATTTTTAGTAGGTCCATTTTCACATCCAGAGATTAATATACCAGAAATTATCAAGCAAAGAAATCTAACAGATAGGGTAGTATATCTTCCAACTATTAATTTTAATAAAGTTTCCACTTTTCTCTCATTAATAAAAAAACACAGAGGGATATTTATATCCTCATCAAAAGGAGAAAGTTTTGGCCTATCAGTAGCGGAAGCGATAAACAGTGAAATACCTGTCTTGTTATCAAACAATCCACTACATTTGTATTTAGTAAAAAACGATATGGATTTTATTTATAATCTCGGTTATATAAATGATGCTGTTAATAAAATAAATTATATATTAAACAATTATGATTTTTTAGTAGAAAAGCTTAAAATTCTCAAATTACAATTTAATTATAATTTTTTCATTCAAGATTGGAAAAATATAATAAATTTACTATCTTATAAAAATAATTCAAAGCACTTTGAGATTGAGGTAATGAATTATTATAATATTCATGATAAAGAAAAAATAAATAGTGAACCTCTTTTAAAATTATGGATAAATTATGCTTTAAGTACAGTAGAAAGAGGACAATATGCTACGAATATCATTTCTAAATATATAAATATAAAAAACAAAAGCTATCTTGATATAGGCTGTGCTTATGGAGGTTTTCTAATAGCTTTTCACTTGGCTGGAGCTATAAATATTACAGGTATAGACATAAATGAAAAACTGCTTAATTGTTCCAGAGCTTTAGCAAAAGACTATAATATGACTTTTAATATTCTATTAAAGAATATTTTAGACTTCCAGGAACTTTACGGCCTTGGTAAATTTGACATAATAACATGCTATGATGTAATCGAACATGTAAATGAACAATCTAAAGCTTTAATAAATATTTCATCCTTACTTAAAGAAGGTGGATTAATAAATTTAGAGATCCCAAACCCATGTCATCCATCGAATATTAAAAGTGATCCTCACTATCAAATATTTGGTATTACACTTCTCACAAAAGGTTTAGACAAAAAATACTACAAAGAAAAATATGGATATAATAAAGAATATGATATTTTTTATAAAAACTTGAAATACTATTTAAAAATAGTGAAAAAATTAAACCTGACATATGAAGTAATTAGAGAAACAGATAAAAAAGATGAAAAATTACAAGAAATCTATAAGCTATACGAAGAATGTATAAAGAATATAGATAATATAGATAATAATATACCTGATAAGATTAAAAAATTTATTATCAAAAAGATTATCAAATATTCGAATTATTTTAAAAGAAAATATAATATCTACCTTAAAGTGAAGAGAAAAAATTCATTTGAAGCAGAAGAAATAGCAGAACATCTTATTCTAAATTTCGGTATCCAAACCTGGCAATTTATAATTAAAAAAAATATCTACTCAGAAAAAATAAATAAAATATTAAATAAACACAATGATAAACCAATGATTATTTTACCTCCTGTTGCGGACTGGAATATTCCTTTATTTCAAAGAATCCAAAATATAGCGATTAATCTCTCTAATAAAGGTTTTTTATACTTTTATTGTACCCCCAATAAAATTGATAATGTACAGGATATAAATCCTATTACTGATACCTGCTATATCACCTGTAATCACAATGACTTATTGAAATTAAATCACAAAAAAATTATCCATATATGGTCAACTGATATAAAAATTGAATATGATTTTATAGAATATGCTCTTAGCAGAGGAGATATTATCTTATATGAATATGTAGATGAATTATCAGAAGATATTACAGGTAAACTTCCTGATTTTGTTATTCTGCGACATACAAAAATTTTAAAAAATACAAGATGTATTGTAGTTGCTACCTCTGATAAACTTTATAAAGAAGTATTACAATATAGAGATAAAAACTGTACATTAATTACTAATGGCGTTGACTATAAACATTTCAGTCAACAGTTTAATACAGATGATATACCTGAAGAAATAAAATATATAATAAATAAGAAAAAACCTGTTATTGGCTATTATGGCGCTCTGGCTAAATGGGTTGATTATGAACTTATTATAAAAATAGCCATTAATAGACCTGATTACGAAATCCTAATTTTCGGAGTAAATCTCGACAATAGTATAAATGATTATTCACTAGCAAACTATGATAATATAACGATATTACCTCCTGTTAATTATACATTACTTCCCAAATATGCTTATTGGTTTAATATTGCAACAATACCTTTTAAAATAAATAAAATAACAGAGTCTACATCTCCTATAAAATTATTTGAATATATGGCTATGGGACACCCTGTTGTTACAACAGATATAGAAGAGTGCAGAAAATACAAATCAGTATTAATAGGAAAAAAACCTGAAGATTTTATACAAAAATTGGATAAAGCATTATTGTTAAAAAATGATAAAAGATATCAAAAAATAATTAAAGAAGAAGCATTAAATAATGCCTGGGAACTTAAAGCTGAGGCAATAAAAAAAATATTAATCAAAAATTTAGAGTAAGAAT
>JBEHWO010000623.1:0-3304 GCA_040217695.1 Vulcanimicrobiota bacterium
CTGTCGATTTAACTTCCTGTTGTCCTAAAAGTTTTTCTTTACCCTTCAATCTGTAACTCTCTCCCTTGAGGTAATATACATCACCGTGATGCATAAGTCTGTCCAGGAGAGCACTTGCAAGAGCATTATCCTGAATAATCTTACCCCATTCAGTAAGACTCTTATTGCTGGTAATTATTGTGGCCTTCTTCTCATATCTCTCTGAAATAAGTTCATAGAGAACAGGGCCTGTTTCCGGTTCAGGAACAAGATAACCAAATTCATCTAAGATCAGCAGAGCAGCTTTGCGATAAGGACGGAGGACTTTTTCTCTCTCTTTTGCTGTTTCAGAAGAAAGCACTTGATTTACCAGCCTCTGGACTGTAATAAATCGGACATCAAATCCCCTTTGCACCATTTTTATCCCTATAGCTGAAGATAAGTGCGTTTTGCCCAAACCCGGAGCCCCCACCAATACGAGAGCCCTGCCTTCTCTTATAAAACTTTCTTCCAGGTAATTCTGAAATATCTGTCTGCGTAATTCAGGATGGAGCTTGAAATCAAATTGTGTCAACGGCAAATAAAATTCCACCAGTTGCGGCAAATAAAAGTACACCACCCCACCTAAAACCAGTAAATACAATATGTTTTAAGATGAATCCATGTGGTATACCTCCTGCCATTTTATAAATTGCCTCCATCTTTTTGTTTATCCAGTTGCATTTTCAACCTGTAACTTTCTCCACTCATTGGGAAGATGTGGCAGTGATGAATAATCCTGTCAATAATTGCAGTAGCTGCCGTCTCATCTATAAAAAATTCTCCCCATTCAGAGAATGGCTTGTTTGTAGTAATTATTACAGACCTGTGTTCATATAAAGAATTTATAAGCTGAAAGAAGTTAAAAACACTTTTTTTCTGCCAGGGCAAATAACCCATTTCATCAAAGATTAAAAGGTCATATTTACAGAAACTTTTTATTTTCTGTTTAAGAAGATTTTTCATCCCTGCCAGATCCAGTTCTTCCATCAGGTTATTTGAATTTATAAATAATACTTTATATCCTTTTTCAATAGCTTTAACTCCCAGTGCGATCCCTAAGTGGCTTTTCCCGATTCCGCTTGGACCATAAAACACTAAATTGTCCCTATTATCAATCCAGGTAAAGTCCAGCAGGCTGATTATCTGTTTTTTCTTTATTGTAGTCTGATAGGAAAAATCAAACTCTTCCAGTGTCTTTATTGCAGGAAATTTTGCCTTTTTTAAATATAATTTTTTCCTGTTTTCATTCCTTCGTTCTATTTCTTTTGTTGCTATAAGTTCAGCAAATTGTAAAAATGATAGTTCCTGACTTTCTGCAAATTCTATTAATTCTCTCAAGGTGTTTGCTATATTGTTAAATCCCAGTGTTTTATATTTATTTCCTATAAGCTCATAAGTGGCAGTCATGAATTATCACCACCTAACTTCTTATAGCTTTTAATTGGATGCTGCTGTGTCTGTGGAAGATCAAATTGGGAATAACCGGGAAGTTTGACCAATTCTACTTCATCCTGGATATTTTCACCTTCTACCCTTGCTTTTATAAATTTTTCTATAAGACTTACTCTCAATCCATCTCTGCTTTGAAGATAATTTAACACTTCCAGTGTCTCACTTAAAGGATAATTACTGCATACACGAGATAATCCCACCAGTTGATCTTTGTATATCCTGGGGTTTGTCTTCTTTAAACCTTTACAGATATTTTCTGCCAGTTCTTCAGATAACATTTCCTTAACTTCATTCTCCCTGTCTTTGACAGTCTTAGAATAGTCTCTGTAATGATTCCTATTTATAATCATCTGACCCTTTTCCTGACATTCAATATGTTCTGCTATCTGACGTCCTGTCAGGTCTTTTATTAATAGTTTTCCTTCATCGCTTATTTCTATCTTTACCTGCTGCATCTGGTATTTTGAAGGTACTGAATACTTATTTCCTTTATAGCTGATGAGACTTGTTTTATCTACTTTTCTGACTTCAACAGAGGAGTCGAATTGAATGATAACCTCTTTATAGGTTTTTAGATATTTCTTTTCCTCTTCAAGCATTTTATAAGGTTCTCTCTTTGTTGTCCCATGGATTCTTTTGTTAGCGGTTTCTTCAAGCCATTCTCTTGATTTCTCTACAAGCTCTTGAAAACTATTAAATTCTCCTCCATAAAGAAAATCATTTTTTATATATTTCACTCCTGCCTCTACACGTCCCTTTGATTCAGGGTCATAACCTTCACATACCCAGGGACTGAAATTCATTCTTGTGGCATATTCATAGTATTTTTCATTGAAATAAACTTCACGGTATTTTTCTTCTATTACTACAAGTTTTGTCTGATCATATACTACTTCTTCCGGTATTCCGTTAAAATATCTGAAAGCTTCATTATGAAATTCTATGAAAGACTTCGTATTATAAGGTTTTAATGACCAGCTACAATACATGTAACGGGAATAAGAGAGAACCATAACGGCAAAATATACTCGCTTTTTTTCTCCTTCTATTATGACATCTCTCGATTCTCCTATATCAGCCTGAGCCTGCACACCAGGAAGAATGTCTATCACTGGAGCATAGTATCTCTTCTGTTTTATTACTGCCTCTTTCTTTAATGATGATATATAATAACGAAATGCTCGTGTCTTTACTTTCAAAGTTATACCTTTCGCTTCCAATTTTCTTCTTATATTTGGGCTTTGTAATCCAGGATATTTTTCAAGTAGGTGAACTATATAATCACGATATTTATCTAAATCTTTTTCACGAGTTTTTTCTTCCATACGCTTTATTATTTCTTCTTCTGCCATGTCCCAGTATTTCATTATGGTTTTTCTTGATAGGCCGGAATGCTTTTCTGTAGCTCTCTGGCTCAGTCCAGCATTTTTACAGCTTTTTATTATATGTATCATATCCCACCTCATTATTTTGTTGATATCCTTTCAATTATATTCTTGAAAGGATTTATTCTACATCTATGGGTGGTGTACTTTTATTTGCCGATCCTGGTGTATTTTAACATGCCGCCAACAATAACAGAAAATATCGAAGAAAATCATTATAAAGTAGGACTTTTCAAAGCTATAGTTACAGAGTTGTTAAAACAAAATAAGGTAGCAGATGCTAATAGAATTATTCAGTATTCTATAAAAATAGCGGAAAGAATAGAAGATGAAACTGATAGAGAAGAAGCTTTTGGTATTATATCTACTGTTTTTTTAGAGCAAGGTAGAAATGATGAAGGAATAATAATGCTCGATAGAATTAAAAATAAATTACTTAGGAAAAA
>JBEHWO010000624.1:0-3299 GCA_040217695.1 Vulcanimicrobiota bacterium
AGATTAAACAGGTTTCCTTTTTTCATTATATGGTAATAAGGAGTAATGAGTAACTGAAATAGTTTTTTTGATTGTGGAGGGTTCAGTAGCATTAAATTTGTAATCGTGCCAGGTTTTATATTGATAAACTATTTACCGTGCCAGATTCAGCAGGGTTTATTTTGATAATATTACCAGATCTGGCATTGCTTTACTCTAAGAGCTTTTTGGCCATGTTAGATTTTATATTGATGAATTAGTGCCTGTGCCACACTTTTTTGGTTGTTACTTGGCGTTTAATTCTATTAAATTAGTTTTTTGAGTTTTTGGAGGATAAAGTTTTGTATGTATTGAATAATTCTACAAATATAAGAGAGAGGTATTATAACGTGGAAGATATAGAGAAAATAAGTGTACTGAGTGATTTTTTGAATGGAAAGGTTAAGGCAAAGGGATGGAGTAAGAGAGATTTTGCAAAAAAGACCGGTTTGAATGAAACCTATGTATATAAGCTTTTATCAGGTAAAAGAGAGTTTACACCTAATGATGAGACTTTAGAGAATATTTCTAAAGTGCTGGAGCTCTCAGAGAAGGACAGTAAATATCTTCTGGATCTTGCTGCCAGAGAGAGGGAGACAGGGAATATAATTTATGAAGATGTGCCGGCTCCGCCACCAGATCCCCCCGAACCCGGCCCTGCTCCAGAACCTCCTGAGCCAGTACCCCCTCCAGATCCGCCTCCGCCGGATATTGATCAAAATACTTATTTTGAAATTGTCCATGAAAAACTCAGACAGGATAAATTTGTTTTAACGAATGATAAGATCGATGGGTTAAATGTTGTTGTTGCAACCAAAAAAGAGTTTCAGCTGTTGTGGTTTGGAACTCAGATGAACATTTTTGTAATTATGGGTGGTTCAGATAATATTTCCAAAGATGTGATAGAGAATTTTTCTAAACATGCAATTGATTATGCGATAAAGAATAATCAGGGATTGCCATTAGGTTTTCTATCCTGTGTTACTTCATTTGCACTTTTAGTGTCATTGAGTATTGATGAAGATGCGAAACAATTTGTTCAGGAAAGTTCTAAAAAACATTTTGCAGCATTTGAAATGCCTGTTCTTTTTAATGTAAAGAGTAAGGAATTAGTTTATTATAAAGATACACCTCTATGGGGTTCTATTTATTATAAATTCTTTAGAGATTTTATTGAAAAGTTTTTTAGAAATAAAGTTTAGCTTATGCCTGGTTCTTGTGATTGGTTTGATTGCAGTGCTTACGGGTTAATTCCTATGGTATATCAGTATTTGAATCTTCAACAGTATTATCATTTTTAAAGAAAGAAGGTTATTGGAAATGGGGAGTAAGAAAAAGAAAAAAAGTGAACGAGAAAAAGATAAACGTGTATGGAGAGTTAACGAAAAGCCGAAGGATATAAAATTCCCTGAATATATGATTACCAATCAGAAAATAGAGGATGAAAGGGTTGCTGCATTGCCGGCTGAGGTAAGGAGTAAAATAGATGAGTTACGCAGTAAAATTGCATTTAACCCTGGAGAGGTTATTCCTGAATTGTTGAAATTGATAGAAGGATATCCTCATATTCCTTTGTTTTATAATTACCTGAGTAATGCGTATCTGTTGATAGGTGATGTTCCAAAAGCGGAAGAGACAATAATAGAGTGTTATAATAAATTCCCTGAATATCTTTTTGCAAAAGTTGGTTATGCCAATGTATTGCTTAAAAAGGGTGAAGGGGAAAAGGTGCCTGATATTTTTGAAGATAAAACTAATTTGAGGGATCTCTATCCTGAAAGAGAGGTTTTTCATACCAGTGAGTTTATTGCATTTACTGATACTGTGGTCAGGTATTTTCTGTTTGCAGGTCAGGTAGATCTTGCTATACCACTTTTTGAAGATTTAAAGAAGTTTGCTCCTTATAGTCCTTCAACGATGTTAATTGAGCAGGTAATCTCTTCTTTTAAACCTTCTGTGGTTGTAAGTGATAGATTGGGAAGAGGGTAATTAATAAAAAAATTGCTTGGAAAAAGCATGTCCGAGAAACTTCTTCGAAATTAATCGGACATGTTCTGGATAAGTGGGACATTTTAGGGCTAAATTGGGCTAAAAAAGGGCTAAAATGCCGTAAAATAGGCGTTTTTTGAAGTTTTAGGAAGGTTAAATTCTGGCAGAATATACCTCAAAACAGGGGGGTTTTGAGAAATTTTGGTCAGAAATTGAGGTGAAATAGATGGAAATGGTTAAAGAGTAGTATTAAGTCACAGTTGAGTTTTCTTAAGATTGTAATAAAATTAAGAAGTAATTATTATAATAATCGAGGTATTGTAAATGAATTCAACCATAATAAAAAAAGTTCATAAAATTGTAATTGATAAAATGAAGTCTTCTGCACACGACTATCATCATGTAATGCGAGTTTACCATAATTGCATGTTGATTTCCAATAAAGAGCAAGGTATAGATTTAAATGTTTTGAAACTTGCTTGTCTTCTTCATGATATTGCGAGAAATGAAGAAGACGTTTGTGAAGATCGCTCTATTGACCATGCAATATTAGGCTCGGATCTTTCATTCGCTTTACTGACAGAGTTAGGACTTGAACATAAATGTGTTATTCAAGTATGTGAAGCTATTAGAACCCACAGATTCCGTGGAAATAATATCCCAACAACAATGGAAGCAAAGATTTTATTTGATGGAGACAAGTTAGATATTTTAGGTGCAATCGGAATTGCACGGTTATATATGTTTTCAGGAGAGCACGGGCAATTACTTTTTAATGACATAGATATAGATAAATATGTTGACTTAAATTTATTGGGTAAGACGAAAAATGGCAGGGTTCTCCAGGTAAAACTGCATTCACCTAATTTGGAGTATATTTTAAAAATTTCAGATATTCCTGATAAACTTTTTACTAATACTGCTAAGGAATTGGCCCAAAAAAGAATTGCTTTTATGGATAATTTTTTTCAAGTATTACAGTTAGAATTGGGAGGTCATATTTAGGGTAAATTTCGCAAGGTTAAAATGTGTTAGAAGCTTTATTTTAAAGTTTGATAGAGAGGTGAGTTTATGGATAAGGTTGGTAATGAGGCAGGGCAGGTGGAGCAGCCAGAATATCCAGAGCAGCCGGAAGAGGGAGAACAGATAACCGGGAAATATAAGAGTGCTTTTGCTGAGATAAAGGCTGAGCTTAAGAGTGAGTTCGGGAAACTTCCTGAAGATTGGAGCTGGAACCGTGACAGGAAATTGCCTGCCACTCTTTCAAGGGAGGAGTGCCAGGAGCTTATGAC
>JBEHWO010000625.1:0-3277 GCA_040217695.1 Vulcanimicrobiota bacterium
CGAATGTTTATTTTGCAAATATTTTAAGTTCCATATATTTACCAAGAAATAGGTCTCACTTTAGCAGAAAAGTTATTCAGATACTTGATGAATACTGGTCTGCAATTAATAGTTCACTGGTTAATGGTAAATTAAATGAAATAAAAATCGAATGTATAGCAGAGCTAAAAAGTGTGAGCCCTGATGAATTATTGGCTGCTGCTGAAGAGCGATTGAATAATTCTAATGATAATGATACAGACCTTTCAGAAGAAGCATTTAGAAAAGCAGAATATGATGCCATATTAATGCAGGCTGGAGGCCCGAAACAGGATTTTTATGCGCATAAAATTGAAGCTTCAGCTTATAGCTCAACTATAAATAAATATTTTAAAAGTATTTACCTGCTTTATAAAATAAAAGAAACCAGAGCATTTACAGGCTTTTCACGATGGCTCCCAGATAATGACGGGCATTACAGCGATAGAAAAAAAGATTTATATCTGGATGAGGAAATTAACTGGTTACCGGCCATTACCGTCAGAGGTGAAGGTATATTTTTTGAATTCGATCATACTGGAATACAGGAATGGAGTAATAGAAGAGAAGTAATAAACCGTGCGGATATTCTTATGAAAAACTATAATAAGAGCCTTTTTGCTCGTGGTCGCAGTGATAGAATACTTAACCCGCGTTTTATACTTATTCATACTTTTGCTCATATGTTAATAAATCAATTCAGTTTTTATTGTGGTTATGGAAGCTCTGCTCTGAGAGAACGCATATACTGCAATACCGAAAATTTGTCGGAAATTATGAATGGAGTACTTATATATACAGCTTCAGGAGATTCTGAAGGAACCCTTGGTGGACTTGTAAGGCAGGGGAAACCCGGATGTCTTGAAGATATAGTTACATCTGCGATTGCCCATTCAAACTGGTGTTCTTCAGATCCTGTATGTATGGAGTCTATGGGACAGGGGCCGGCTTCATGCAATCTTGCAGCCTGCCACAGTTGTGCTCTGCTGCCAGAAACTTCGTGTGAGGAAGGTAATAGATTACTGGATAGGGGGCTTGTAACAGGCACACTGGATATTCGCAATACTGGATATTTTTTATAATCAATAGTGGCAGTTAAAGCATTCGTGTCACTATGGGTAAAGTAAACAGAAGTTAAGTATTGAGTAAATTAAAGAAAGGAAGATGTAAAATGGCAGGAGGTAGTGGTAAAGGTAAGGGCAAGAAAAGTAATAAATATAAAGTAATTACACAAGGTATAGAGTATGAGATAAAGGAGAAGGATTTAATCTATGATGGTTTTAGTATACCGGGCGCATTCCCGGCGTGGCGAGCCCCTTTCTTTGGTGCCATTAAATTCAATTTTTCAGATGAAAATCCTGCGGTAAAGATTGCTTCTACTTTAGATTGTAAGACTGCTGTGGAACAGGGTTGTAAAGAATGTGTAAAATGTTCTGTAGGTAAAGGTTTAAAGTATATAGACTGTAATGGATATAGATATTGGGAGTGGGAGCAGGAGATGATAGTGAATCTGGGTATGGATTTAGAGGAACAACAGGAACTTGCTAAAAAGAAATTTACTGTAAAGGGTGATCATGCTTCATCACATATATCTTCAGGGCTATCTATTGGTGGTAACAGTGAGCAAGAGCCTATTAAAGATGAAAAAAGAAGTATAAACAAAAACAGGGCAACACTTGAGGGTATGTCGGTTGGAATAGATGGTCTGATGAAAAAGACATTGAGACATAATTGAAACTGCCTATCCTATTTATCTTTATTTAGAATAAATGTGACAGATTTTATGAGATTTTTATATAAAACCCGGTGTGGCTCATTCAAAAGTTTACATGTCCTATATGTAATCCTATCTCCCGTAGTCGTGGGAACCATTTTCAGCTCCTTATTGGCCTGACAGGCTGATACCTGACGAACTGCATACTACCAGATGATTCAAGAATGCCCCTATTTCGCTCCAGGAATGCATATAGCAGACACAGTGGTATATTTTTCCCTTTAACTCTTTTAAACGCATTACAGAGCATTTCTCTGTTTTATTTGCCCTGCCTGACTTCTAGATGTTTTTTATTATGCCCTGTTTTTCTCTTGGGAGGATCTGGATCTTCTATATATTTAAAGAAATCCTTTATAATAGTTTCTATTAATTCGGTTGTAGTAGCTCCTTCACTCGCAGCCAGTTCTGCTACTTTATTGTATAGTTCTGCTTTTATCCTTACATTAACGACTTTCCCCTGTTTCTTCGTTGTTAATTTCTTTAAAGCGCCTTTTACGGTTTTTGCCTCTTCACTCTTTATCTTTTCTACTATATCCAGCTGCTCCGTCTGAGTCTTCCTGGCAAGCAGGAGCGCATCTTTTTTACCCATTCCTTTTTCTCTTATAATCTCTTCTGCTTCTGCTATAAGATCTTCTGCGATTTGTATTTCTTCCTGGACAGTTCTCTTGCTTATATTCAGTTTTTCTGCTACATCAGTGGTGAACGCGATTGGCGCGTCGGGCACATCAATATATTGATTTCCCTTGAAAATATTAACTTTTGCATCCTGATAAATTTCTTCATATATTTCTTTCCTTTTCCTTAGCTGTTCGCCTCTGTCCAGAAAATGTAGTTTCTGCCTTATTATATTCTCATCTATTTCAATGATCTGAGTTCTGAGTTCATCAATATCCATTTTAACACATGGAATTTCGTTTTTTCCCAGTAATTTCATTGCCTCTATTCTATGTAAGCCAGCAATTAAAGTATTGTTTTTCGTAATAGTTATCGGATTTATAAGTCCAATTTCTTTAATACTGCCAGCTATTTCTGATACATTGACAGGATCTACAGGTATTCTTCCAGGCTTTATTTTTATATCAGATATTTTTACAGTGGCCATAGTTCCATCTCCTTTTATTCCTCTTCAGTTGTTATTACTGATAGTTTAACAGATACCGGATTTTTCCTCTTATCTAATGTTTGAATTTATTTACAGATACATGAGCTGGCCCATAACCACCATAGCTGCAACCAACTGTAAAGTAATCTTCAAGCGATAGCTTTTCTGCCATAAGATAACAGACAGAACGGTTGGTAAATGTAAATAATGGTTAACACCTTGTTTTATCTGTTATAGATGACTGTTCTTATTCAGTGGATTAAGAATACCCATACTGGCATTGGTATGTTAATTTTATAATTACTTTAGAGGAAATATGATTTCCTTTGCTGAATCCTGTTAATGTAATCAGATATTAGAGGAGGAATAATGTAATGTATAAA
>JBEHWO010000626.1:0-3268 GCA_040217695.1 Vulcanimicrobiota bacterium
CCTCTCTGCCTTATCTGGATTCAGCCTCTGCCTGATCGCCTTCGACCCTCTGAACCTCAGAATTTTTTTCCCCGGTACCTGAATTGCCTGCCCTGTAACAGGATGATTTATTACCTGCTCCGGCCTTTCCGTGACGGAAAAAGTGCCAATGCCTTTAAGCTCTATCCTACCTGTATAGACAATATCATCTGCTATTGTTTCCAGGATTCTGTCCAGAAATGCCCGGCCTTTATATCTTGGCAGGTCTAATTCTTTTGCTATTTTGTCTGCAAGTACGTTCTGTGTATGTCCCATATGGTATAATTCTATATATCACAAAAAAAATCCTTGAGAGAAATGGAGTTGATTTTATGACCTGGCAGGAAGTGCAGAAAAAAGTAATAGACTCTCTTAACAGTGAGCAAAAGAAATGGCTTAAATCTAAAGTGGATCTGGAAGTGGATAATCTTAAAAAATATACTACAGAGGAGATTTATAAGATTTTTCCCGGCAGGCCGAAGGTAAATGCTCAGGGAGAGAAGGTTACTACTGTCAATGATTCAAGGTTTATTTATACTTTTATATGGCAGTGCTGGTTAATGATTACCGCTCATGAACTGATGGCCATGAAAGGTAATCTCCGTTCTTTCTGGTATAAGGAATTAAGACCTCTGTTTAAGAAACATAATCTGCTGGATAAAGATGAAGGTCCGCCAGTGCGTTCCAGATATCGCAGTGAGAGTCCACGTGAAACTTATATTCTGGATAGAATGAGCAAAATTTTTGATCAGTTTGTATTGAGGGGTTTCTTTAAGTTCAAGGATGAATTTGAGTTTCAAGATCCCAGGGAAGCTTTCAGGATAATTGGCAGGAAGAATCCGAGATTTATTTTCTTTACTGAAAAGGAAGGGCTGTTCTGGTTCTGTGAGAGGGTTGCAAAGGAAATTGGCATTACTGCTATTGCTTCTCATGGTGAGCCGGGCCTTTTGACTATGGAATATTTTGCCGATGAGCTAAAGAAGAGGAAGGTTAAAAATATTGTTCTGGCCTGCTTAACCGATTATGATCCGTGGGGCTATAATATAACTCAAAGCTTTAAAGAAAAACTTGAGGAACCTGTGTTCGGTTTTAAGGTTGAGTTTACTAATCTGTCAAAAAATATAGATGATATATATGATTCTGCAGTCGTAGAGGAGAAGAAAAGGGATCTCAGCAAGGTAAGTGCTTCTAAGAAAAAGCAGGTGGATGACTGGATGGTAGAGACTAACGGGATTCATGGTGAGCGTTACGGGATGCATGTTGATAATGCGGATTTTGAGAAGGTCTGGAAGGCTATTGAGAAATGGTATAAAGAGAATAAAAGGAAAAGTTAGGAAATCAGCGGTTTATAAAGTTTAAGTTGTTTCTTCGATGATTTTTATTTCATCATCGGTGAGGTCGTATAACTCATAAACCAACTGATTGATCTTACGATCCATTGTTTCGATCTGTCTCTGGATCATGGTTTTTTCCTGTGGGGTTCTGGTTGTTTTTAGTTGTTGATTGGATAAAAGCATACGGTTGACTAACTCTACAATCTGGATGTGTCTGGTTTTGTCGGAGGAATTTGAAAAATCAATAGAACGTATTGGTATTTGTTCTATATAAATTTTTTGTTGTAATAATCGCCCTTTTTTATTGGCATCACCCAGAACAGAACATAAATTTTTCAAGAAAAACCAGATCAATTTTGAATTTAACAAACCTAAAAGGTATAGATCTTCGACAGGAGAAAAGAAACAGGTTTTATTTAGAAATAAACCTTCTCTATCAATAGTAAAACGGCTCTCTTTGGCTATTTCAGGCCAAATTATTTTTGATTTAGACAATTCAAGGTAATAATCAGTTGTATCCTGAAGCTCATACCATTTATACTTACCAGATTTTCGCCCTTTCCAGTCAGTACCTTTATAATCTTTTGGCTTTGGCATAAGACGATCTTTGAAGTTTTTTAAATAATTTTCGATACTTGGATATTCTTTAATATCAACTCCACGTCTTGTAAAAATAACATAGCTATCTTGCAAATTAATTTTATATTTACGTACATCGTCCCCGTTGATAAAAGGCTTTATTATCTCTGCGCTTTTAGGATCTTCACTTGTAATTTTTTCTTTTGTTTCTCGATTTATTATAAACGCTTCATTACAACCTGTTACAATACCACGATAAATTTCACCTTTGACATATTTTCCAAAGGGAGTTCCTATTTGCTTCATTTTTTCAAATATTCCTACTTCACTTTTCCTTGCCATTGTCCAATTATCTCCTTCAATGGATTTATTATCTAATTCTATTCCAAGTTCTTTAACTTCCTCAAAAAGAGAAATAAAAGATAATCTTTTAATTGGAGCGTAGATAAAGTCCTGTTCTGTTACAGATAAATTCTGAGTAAGAAATATTGCCGGGAAAGTCGAGGCATTTAGAAATACAGGTAATTCACCAAAATCAATTATCTGCCTTATAGCAGTTTTCTTTAATAAAAATTCCCTTAATCCTTTGCCATAATTTGACCTCATAAATTTATTTGAGCAGATCATTCCAAAAAATCCGCCATTACAGAGGATTTTATGAGACTGTTCAAAGAAATAAACATAAAGATCTGCCATACCTGTATAAGAGCTAAAATGTTTCTGAGCATATTCTTTGAATACTGTTCCAAGTGTTTCCTGTCTGACATAAGGAGGGTTGCCAATTACAGCGTCAAAACCTGGATTTTCTTTCTTAAATATTTCAGGGAATTCATTCTGCCAGTCGAATGGATTAATTTTATAGTGTTCTTCCGGCTCTAAAGAGCTCATATCAAAAGTGTCATAAAAGTCTGTACCTACAATTGAGTTACCGCACTTAATATTATTTCCCAGATTCGGCAAAGCTCTTTCCTGAAACATCTTAAGCTGAGTAGCAAGCCTCTGATCGGATTCCCCTTCCAGAACTTTGAGGAGTAATGATAATTTCGTTACTTCTACTGCCTGGTTATCAATATCAACACCATAGATATTATTGAGAAGAATTTTCTTTCTCTCACCTGTAGTTAAAAACCAGTCTCCTCCTTCTGTCTGATATAATTTTGGCGATTTCCCACCGGCCCATTTTTCAGGATTATTCTCTACATACCAGTTTTTATGCCAGTCCAGGAGATATTGATAGGCTCCTATGAGGAATGAGCCGGACCCGCAGGCAGGGTCAAGGATGGTTATTTTCTCTACCTGTTTCGGTGTTTTGCCTTCCAGGAATTTTCCTACAGTTT
>JBEHWO010000627.1:0-3267 GCA_040217695.1 Vulcanimicrobiota bacterium
CTTCTTTCATTTTTAACTCAAAAAATTCTTTCGTTTTTTTGTTAAACGTATCCTGAATAATTTCTGAACGTTTTGGTGTTAGTTGAGTAACAAATATATCTGGATATAAATCATTTAAACATCGCTTTAACCATACATAAAAAAAATCTGAAAGATCTGAATATGGAACTGAATCGTAGTAAGGAGGATCAGAAATTAATAAATCATAATAGTCATTACTGCTACTTAATCTTGTAGCAGATTCTTTTGAAATAACTTTAGCATAATTGTAAAAACATATATTTTCTATCCCATTTAGAATTGAATCCATATATGTTTTCCAACTACCAGCTGATTCAGATAAAGGATTCCCTTCTGGATATTCCCACATCATAGCTATTGCTTGTCGCCCAAAGGCATTCTGAATCGTTCCATTCCATACGGCAATATTGTTTAATTTTCTCGAAAGATTAGATAAAATACAGGATAAATATGTTGTAATAGCTTTTACATATTCTTCATTATGACATTCTTTTAATATTTCCTCATAAGTTTGCCGAATATATTTACAAAAAACAGTTAAAGCTAATACTTGTCTAGGATTAAAAAGTGTTCCAAACGTTTTGTAACCATACCGATGACAACTACCACCTCCACCAGTTGTTTTAATAGGAGTTGGTTCATCGGGAACCCAATGTAATTCAGATTTTTGGATTTTAGATGTATTAGGTTTTAATTTTTGTATTATATCTAAGTCAATTTCATTAGGAATTCTATAAACTCTCTCTTTAATCCCTTTCATTTGAGATACAATAGCCATTAATTTATTACCTAAGCCAATTTTATTACCTTCCTCCTGAATGTATTTATTAGTAATTGCTTGGTTACAACATAAACAAACTCCTTTTGCATCCAAAATCGTTCCTTTATTAGCAGCTTCAAAATTAATACTACTATCTTCCACAATTTCAAAATTTATTTCTTTTTTAAGAAGATCTGGAATCGGTTTTAATGCAAATTTTTTATTTTTTGTATTGATTAACCACCATGATTTTACGAGAGGAACTTCCGCTTTACAGGCAGGATTTGGACATGTAACAGTTCTTGCCCATATATAAGCCACAGGAATTTCATTAGGATCACCCGTATCATAAAGATGTCCTATTTCTTCCTTCACTTTTTCATAAACCCATTCTCCCCATTTTCTTACATCATGAACTAATTGAGATCCTCCATCATATTCCTGACCAAATTCATCTTTATTCTTTAGTCGAAGATGGGCAAATTTTTGAGGATAATAGAGGGTACACAATTGAATGATATGTGCAACTGGATTTAAATCGGAAGCATAGGTTTCACAGCCAAGTCTTTGAGCTTCTAAAGGAATAGAACCACCACCAGCAAATGGATCTAATATTTTTGGAGGAACTCCACCATTTGCCTTTAAAAGTCTTTTTTGTACTTCTTCAATAACCCAGTGATCAGGATGAGACATATCTAATGTATCCCAGTTTACCAGTTTTTTTATGAGCTCATGCTGTTCTTTTCTTTCTTTTTCGTTCTTGGGCGCAGGTACAAGAGAAGCATAAACTGCTGCCCTGCATGCCGCAAGAGGCCTTCTTGCCCACCAGGTATGAAGATTTTTTATATGACCTCGTCTTATATTTGTTTCTTGTACAGAAGCTTCACTTATCTCCTTTAGAGGCAGACTATCTTCAATTAATCGTTTTTCCATTGAGAAATCTCCTTATCTATAATTATGAAATTCAAAAGTTTCTATAGCTCTCACAGTACCTTCTAAACTTGGCGAATTATGCCTGGCCAGTTCCACATCCCAGAAAGAATTAACAAAGTTTATAAGCGGTTCATTATAATTGGGTCCCTGTTTTGCCGTGCTTCCTTTCCTCGGAACTATATCATCTTTGAGGCTTCTCTTTCTTGACCTCTTTGTAAGTTCAATCAAAAATTGCTTGGGGTCAGAAATATTATCTGCAGGAGTTGGAATTAAATCTTCTTTTATTCCGAGAAATTTAGAAAAATTAACCCTGTCTGCCAGAATCCAGGCTTCTACTTCTCTGACGGCAACGCGAAATAATAGATTGGGATGTCTTGGATAGGGCAACCACTCCGCTATAAGTCCTGGAGCACATTCTCCATTATCAAGATCAGTCAATACCAGATAAGCTATAGCTTTAGCTCCATTATTAAAACCTTTTATAGTTTTTTTCAGATAACCGAAGCCGTCTTTAATGTAGCAGTTACAGACTTTATAAGGAATCCCTGAATGAAAAATTATTTTTTTCAAAACAGATTCACTTAATATATCTTCAAAAGCCAGATTTATAGGTATCATTGTTAAAAAAGCCTCAGCTGCCTCATATCATTAATATTTTTAGGTGTTACATGAGGAATAACTGCTTCGCCAACACTGAGTCCTCCTTCTAAAAGATATCTTATTTCCTTATTAGAAGAAGATACCTGAACCTCAGTCCCGTCAGAACCAGGTATGAGAAGAAGAATTTCTTCTCCTCCGATACCGCGATCAGAGAGAAGATCGGCACTGTGGGTACTCATAATAATCTGTCTTTTCCTTTTTTTCTGTAATTTACTAATCAAAGAAGGGATTTTATTTACTATTTCGGCATTTAGAGATAACTCCGGTTCTTCTAATAATAATAAAGAATCTCCTTCCAGTAATGACCATAGAAAACCAATTAACCTTAAAGTTCCATCGGAAAACTGATCTTCTCTTTGCTTCCCGGCTTTCGGTCTCCAGTGTTCATAAATCGCTTCAAGATGAGGTATTCCTGCTTCATCTTTAATAAGAGATAACTTTTTCAACTGTGGCACAGCTATACGAAGCGCATCTTCAATTTTTTTGAGTCGTGACTTTTGTGTCCTTTCAGATGTTTTCGCAACACGTTCCAGAAAACTTCTTCCAAAGGGATCTCCTGGAATGCCGGGGCCCAGAAAGGCATCAGGATGACGTATAAGTTGCGGAACAAGATGCAGATAAAGAATAGAATCGAAAAATTTCGCTATTTCTCTAAAAGATTGATTGGCATTTATCTGTTCAAGATGTGTCTGGGTAAGTCGAATTTTATCTTTTTTATCATTTTCATCTGGCCGATCAAGTAAAAGTTTATTTTCTTTCCACACTTTTTCATAGACAAGGCAGGGTTTACGATATCCTCGTTCTTGTTTAATTCCAAGAGCATATTTCCATAAAGGACTCTGTCCGGAACTCTCAGTAAGATGTATTTCTATTTTAACATCCGGGTCTTCTCT
>JBEHWO010000628.1:0-3261 GCA_040217695.1 Vulcanimicrobiota bacterium
TATACGGGAAGAAGGCGAAATTATGTTAATTTGCCATCTTACCTGCCAGGTGATTTAATGTTATTTTCGACATAACAATATTGGAACAAAAAACAAGGTTTTAGATAGATCAAAAAATATTGATTTATTATTCTAAATATAGTAATATTATATATAGAATTACATATATAGGATTTAATTTCTATAAAGGTGGGTTGAATATGAAAAGTTATACTGCCAAACAGGTTTGTGATATTGTTGGAATTACATATAAACAATTAGATTATTGGGATAAGAAACAATTGATTTCTCCAAGTATAGCAAAGGCAAAAGGCTCTGGAAGTATTAGATTGTATTCACTTATAGACATCAGAGAGATAAAAGTTATAAAAGAACTCAAGCAAATGGGGATAAGTATACAAAAAATAAGGACTTGCCTGGATACGTTAAAAGAATTTTTCCCGGAATTAAAATATCCGTTAGTAGAAAAACAGCCTTTTACTGATGGTAATACAGTCTATATTTTTACTGAAAATCCTGAGATTAATATTGATATACTCCTGAAAAAAGGTCAGCTTGTATTTTTTGTACCATTAAGGCCATGGATGGAACAGATAAAAGAGCTTATTAAAGAATTTGATGAAAAAATAAAAAAAGAAGATGAAGAACAGAAAGAATTCTATGAATGGGCAGAAAACCTGGCAAAGAAAAAAGGATTAACTCCTATGAGTCCGGAAGAGATAGCCCTTTTAATTAAACCTGGCAGATCGTGATATAGACAAAATTGTCAAAAATATAAAAAAATACACTATCTCAATTGCTTCTCCTTCAAAAGTAGATATGGTCAGAGATCCAAAAGATAATAAAATCTTAGATTGTGCCATAGCTGCAATGGCACGTTATTTGGTTACAGGAGATAATGACCTGCTGGTAATAAAAAAACATAGACAGATTGAAATTATGACTATTAATGATTTTCTTGAAAAAAAACCCTGGAGTTAAAGTAACAAAAAAATTCTCCCGGGAAAGATATGCTCTGACATGAGAAGCATACAAACAAGGCAACCAAAACCTTTTTAGGCTCTACGGGTGCAAATCCCACCCTTGCCGGGGCGAGCAAACTTCTGCTTCTCAGACTTGCATATCTTTCCCGGGAGAAATATTTTAAAGACCGCAGAATAACCTTTATTTCACTTCTTCACACAATATTCACAACTTCTTCACAATTTCTTCATAACTTCATGTTATAATTACCTCATTCATCATGAAGGAGGTAACTGTTATGAGTATGGAATCCGCTAAAGCATTTATGGAAAGAATGAAGACAGATGAGGACTTCAGGAATAAAGTAAACGAATGTAAAGACCAGGAGGCCAGGAAAGCATTGGTAATTTCGGAGGGGTATAACTTTACTAAAGATGATATTGAGCTGATGAAAGCTGAATTAAGCGATGATGTATTATCAGAAGTGAGTGGAGGGGCTCTGTGTCCGATAGATGCTTTTATATGCAAGTATTATAAAATGCCAATTTGATTCTTAAGAATGACCGTCACCATACAAGCAGAAGGCATGTTTTAGATGGCTTATGCAGGAATGACAGATATGAAACAGAGAATTACGATTAACTCAATAAAACCAATATGTTTCCTCACAGGCATGCCTCCCTACAGGATATTAAGCCCCTCATAGAGCTATCATGTTTTATGGGATTTTAACAGAAATATCTCAGTGAGGGGAATATTATCTCCCAGGCTGCGACTATCATGTCAGAAGAGATATGCCATAACATAAGTTGCTTACATACGCCTGTTAAGCGAGTGGCCGTGGGTTCGAATCCCATCTCCCCCGTATCCTGGGGGAGTAGCTCAGAGGGAGAGCACTTAAAGTAGCAACTTTAACTTGCATATCTTTTCTGCTTATAGAAATCTTCCTGAATGATACATATGCATATCTGATAGATTTTTTCATGTAATCCTAAGAAACGTTTCTCCTGTTTAAAACGAAATACACAATATTTCGCAAAAGATATTTTATGTAAACCCAAGATACTGACAATACCACGGAATCTCACAAAATGGGGTAACTCCCCATGGGGTAGTTCCCCATCCGGCATTAATATTGTTCAAATCTTCATCACTCAAAACAGAGAGTTCCGATTTAATCTCTTCTTTCGAGAAATTATAACCCTCTGCCAATACCAATGCCCTTCTTGACTCTTTATCTTTACATTCAGAAACTTTATTTCTAAATGTTTCATCCATTTTCATTCTTTCCACAAATGCCTTTGCGGATTCAAGACTCATAATTAATGCCTCCCCTTGAATATATTTTAAATTACAATTACAATTCTTCTATAAATAAAGATTAAATTCCTTGTTTAAAATAAGCTTCTATTTCACTTCTTCCTCAGTATATAATATAGAACCTAGTACTGCAGTAAGATTAGCGTCAAACCAAGATGTCTTAATAAAATCTAATATAATATTTTCCTGTTTTACTTCTTTACAAGAATTATATAATGTTAAAAAAAATTGAAATCCATTATAATCATTTTTTATGCTAAGAGGGTAATAAAAAGTTCATATAAAAACTCACATATTTATATAATAAAGTAAAGACTATAAGACAAGTGCCATGTCACCCATCCAGCAGGCAGGAAATTTTCTTCCGGAAATGGAATTGAAATTAAGAACTAATGAATAATAGATTGTGACATTTCGTGTCAATTTTCTCTTGTGAATATTCCCGGGAATAATAAAACGAGAGGAGGGGTAACATTTATGCCAAGGATACCTGTTACAGGCTGCAACTTAAGTGATGAAGAAATAAAGGAAATAGGTTTAAATAATAAGGAAGTAGAGAATTTAGAAGGTTTGCCCAGGGGATGCCAGACTTCTACAGAGAGAATGTTATTGAAAGCTCTGTATAAACAACTTAAACTGAAGAAGTTTGAAACCTTATATATTCAATGGGGATTTGGAAACAGTATTGGAAATGGAAAAGAAGAATGGAGAAACAGCTATGACTGGTGCAATTGTTATAGCTGTCAGAGTGTGGATTTATAAAAAGCCAGATACGACACAACCCTTTACTATAAAAGCAACTCCAGTATGTAATAGTAAAAAAACAAATATAACTTCAAAGCCTGATAAAATGTCCCGTCACGAAAAAGAATTATCGATAATATATAAATATCATGATGATTGTAAAAAACAATTTGGGAAAGACACAGCCAGACAAAAAGCTCTAGATTGGTTAAATAAAAAAGTGAGCGTGCCATC